>JAVQWQ010000019.1:0-25837 GCA_033578915.1 Chitinophagales bacterium
TGAAAGATACACTTTTTGCGGATTATCCACATTCTTATAAAAAATTAGAATGGCGGTAAGCGGCAGGCCGTACCTTTGTAAAAAAATTAATCAGAGAATTAATGAGTAAAGAAAAGAGTACAACTGTAGCGCTTTACACGGAGGAACATATACGCACCTTAGATTGGATTGAGCATCTGAGGCTGCGTCCCGGAATGTACATCGGTAAAACAGGCGATGGTTCATCGCCTGACGATGGTATTTATATTTTGTTGAAAGAAATCATAGACAACAGCATTGATGAATACCAGATGGGGTTTGGCAAAAAGGTTGAAATAGAAGTTACAAAAGAAAAAGTGTATGTGCGCGATTATGGTAGAGGAATTCCGCTGGGAAAACTGGTGGACGCTGTAAGCAAAATGAATACCGGTGCCAAATACGATTCCCAGGCATTTAAAAAAAGCGTGGGACTGAATGGCGTAGGTACCAAGGCAGTCAACGCGCTTTCTTCTTATTTTAAAATTTTCTCTATACGAAATGGAGAGAAAAAAACAGCCGAGTTTGAAAGAGGTGTTTTGAAATTTGAAAGTAAAATTGAAAAAACTACTGAGCCGGATGGAACAGGCGTAATATTTATTCCTGACCAACAAATTTTTAAAAACTACCATTTTCTCCACGACTATGTAGAGAACATGGTTCAGAATTACACGTACCTGAATACCGGGCTGACGTTCATATACAACGGAAACAAATATGTTTCTCAAAAAGGATTGTTCGACCTTCTGGCCCGAAAAAAAGATCCCGAAAACATTCGCTATCCTATCATTCACCTCATAGGACAAGATATAGAAGTAGCCATGACGCACACCAATCAATATGGCGAAGAATACTACAGTTTTGTGAATGGGCAGTTTACCGTTCAAGGAGGCACTCATCTCGCTGCATTCCGCGAAGCAATTGTGAAAACTATAAGAGAGTTCTTTAAACGCGATTTCGACACTGTTGACATTCGCGAGGCCATATGCGCTGCAATATCTGTTCGCATTCAGGAGCCTGTTTTTGAATCGCAAACCAAAACCAAGCTTGGCACAGAAAAGTTGGTAGGCGAAGACCGAACCATGAAGCAGTTTGTGGGAGAGTTTATCAAAAAAGAATTAGATAACTATTTACACAAACATCCGGATACAGCAGATGCATTGCTGAAACGTATTCAACAAAGTGAGCGGGAGCGAAAAGAAATTGCAGGGATAAAAAAATTAGCCAACGAGCGTGCGCGTAAGGCTAATATTCACAATAAAAAACTTCGCGACTGCAAAGTACATTTCAATGATATTAAAGCTGAAAACAGATTAGAAACTACTCTTTTCATTACAGAGGGTGACAGCGCCAGCGGATCGCTCACCTAAAGCAGAAACCCCGAGACACAGGCCGTCTTCAGCCTGCGCGGCAAGCCTTTGAATTGTTATGGCTTATCCAAAAAAATTGTCTATGAAAACGAAGAGTTCAACCTACTCCAACATGCCTTAAATATTGAAGATTCCCTGGACGACCTACGTTACAACAACATAGTTATTGCAACCGATGCCGATGTGGACGGCATGCATATCCGTCTTTTATTGCTTACTTTTTTTCTGCAGTTTTTTCCAGATTTGGTGCGAAATGGCCACGTAAAAATTCTAGAAACCCCTCTTTTCCGTGTAAGAGATAAAGAACAAACATTTTATTGTTACAGCGAAGCAGAAAAGCAAGAAGCAATTAAAAAACTAAAAGGTAAACCTGAAATCACACGCTTCAAAGGATTAGGTGAGATTTCTCCTGAAGAGTTTGAGCGCTTTATCGGTGAAGATATGCGCCTGAGTCCTGTTATTGTTAATGATGATAAAATGATCAAAGGGCTGCTGGAATACTATATGGGGAAGAATACTCCTGAACGCCAGGAATTTATAGTTCAAAATCTCCGTGTTGAAACAAACAATCCCGAAGAACTGATTCCTGCTGCCGTTGCTCAGGAAATTGAAGAGTAGTTTTTTAAGAGTATAAAAACGCCAGGAATTTTATTGCTTCTTTTTTTAAGTAAACAGAATGGTTTCTTTTCATCCTCGTAAAGATTATTCCCATCTAAAAAAATAGACTCGGGCAATCTTAATTTCCGATAGCTTCCTGAGTTGCACTCTCAGTTTTGACTTTGTTTTATCAAAATGCTTTTATCCGGCAAGTTCCAGAAGATCATTATTCATCGGCAGATAGCGTTAATGGACGGCAAAAAAATGTTAAAAATAGTACTATGTATTGCAAAGTACATACCGAAGCATACAACTTTGCACTGCAACTAACAAAATCCTGATAAATGGATATTGAAAACACTAAAGCTCAGATGCGAAAAGGTGTGCTTGAAATGTGTATCCTAAGTATATTACTTGAAGAGGAAAAATATCCCACAGAAATTCTGGATAAGCTTAAAGAGGCTAAGTTAATAGTAGTAGAAGGAACTTTGTATCCAATCCTTACAAGACTTAAAAATGAAGGGCTGCTTAGTTACCGTTGGGTTGAATCCTCATCCGGCCCTCCCAGGAAATATTTTCGACTCACTAAAAAGGGGCAAGATTTCCTGAAAGAACTGACCCAAACCTGGCATGAGCTCAACGAATCGGTGCTTAAAATCATAAACAAAAATAAATCATTCAGTAATCTTTAAATGCAATGCCATGAAAAAAACAGTAAACATCAATCTTGCAGGCATAGCATTCGTAATAGATGAAGATGCTTATGAACTCCTGCATACCTATTTGGAGAGTATTAGCAAGAAATTCAGCGATTTAGCAGGCAAGGAAGAAATAATACAGGATATTGAAACCAGGCTTGCTGAACTTTTTAATAGAGAACTTGACACGAGAAAGGAAGTTATCAGTTTGGCCGATGTTCGAAAAGCGATTGACCAGATGGGTACACCCGAGGATATAGCCGGCGAGGTAGCAAGTGAATCCAGAGATACTGCAACAGCTCAGACGGCAGCTTCTGCATTCAAAAAACGTTTATATCGCGACAAAGACAACATGATCATCGCGGGAGTAATATCTGGCTTGTGTCACTATTTCGGCATAGGGGACCCTGTTTGGGCCCGCATAGCTGCAGTTTTGCTTGTGATAGCCGGTTTCGGCTTTCCTATTATCCTTTATATCGTTCTTATGTTCATAGTACCTGAAGCCAATACGCCAACAGAGAAATTACAAATGAGGGGTGAGCCTATAAATCTTGAGAATCTTGAACGTGAGATCAAAGAGTCTGCGAAAAGAGCATCAGATACCCTTAAAAATACGGTAAGCAACTCAAGAATTCGCTCTTTCTTTAAGGCTTTGGGATCCATTCTAATTTGGACTATAAAATTAGTGGTCGGTTTTGTAGCATTAATTTTCGCATTGGTAGTAGTGGCTTTATTAGCGGGGATATTCGGAGTTTCCGTGGCAGGTAATCATCTTCTCACTGAAGCCCCGGAATTTTTTATTAATGATAAAACAACAAGTTTACTGCTTAAATTCGGTTTGGTGTTGTTTGTAGGAGCTCCTGCTCTGATTTTGATCTACTCAGCAATTCGTTTCTTATTCCGTATAAAAGAAAGAATTTATTGGCTTCGCACCACATTAGCTGCCGCATGGTTAGTAGGATTAATCATGTTACTGCTGGCATTTAGCAGAATCGGAGACCATTTTCAACAAAAGGGTACATACAATTACACTATTAGTCATAGCATAAATGCCGCTAATAAATATGAAATTCAAATTCTGGATGAACATGGCAGAATAGCTGACCCGGATGAAGAATTAAACGTTCGTGTTGAAATAAATGAAGGTATCATGATTAATGAAAAATCCGTTAAAGATTGGGATGAAGTGCCAATAGGCGAGCCCACGCTGTATCTTGTTCCTGCATCAACTGATTCACTTCGTATTCAAGTGCAGTGCAGTGCAAGAAGTAAGACAAAAAAAGAGGCCAAACTAAAGGCTCAGAATGTTATTTGTCCTATCAGGATTCGGGAAGACAAAATTGTTCTGCCTGCATACTACTACATTTCTTCCGGAGAGCAATGGAGAGCACAAGACACTAAAATATATATTGAATTGCCCCAGAATGATACAATAATTTTTCCATCCAATATTGGGCGTTTAGATATACGTTTACAAGGTGAAGAACCATACGAAGATGAAGAAATGGCAAATACTTCGTGGACAAATACATCAGGCCAAATTCGTTGTGTAGTATGTCCTTTGTCAAATGCTTCGCGAAAAAATAAAGAGCAAGAGATTTAAAACTCAAAAAGGCACTAATACTATAAAGAATTATATTCCTTACAAAAATCTCTAGCAGCCATAAAAATTATGGCAGAAATGACCAGTGAAACACAGGATTCATAAGATAAAAAACGCAGCAAAGTTCATTTGCAACTTATCTCTTATCATATAATCATTTTAAATCGCATCAATCAAAATGTATTATAACAATAAAGAAAGAACCACATAAATTTACCTTGAAGCTGGTTCTTAGAGCAAATAGATTTTTATCATCCGCTAAAGAAAATGAAGACCAGGCTCAATATATTATTCGAAGACGAACATCTTATTGTAATAAATAAACCTCCGGGCCTACCCACGATTGTTGAACGTTTTTCTAGTGACAGCAAAAACCTTACCGGAATACTCTGCGATATTTATGGAAAAATTTACACCATTCACAGGCTTGACAAAGACACCAGCGGAGTTATATGCTTTGCAAAGACTGCGGAGGCACATAGCGCAATTTGTACAATGTTTGAAAATAGACTGGTGGAGAAAGAATATCTGGCGATTGTGAAAGGCAAAATGAATCAGCAATCAGGCATTATTGATGCTGCTCTGGCAGAGAATCGCTCACGCCCCGGTACTATGATGGTTAGCCATAAAGGTAAAGTGGCCCGCTCCGAATTCATGGTTTTAGAAAATTTTCAAAATGCTGCGTTAGTTAAAGTTAAAACATATATGGGGCGGACTCACCAGGTGAGAGTGCATTTAAAACATCTTGGACATCCACTACTGGTAGATGAAAAATATAGCGGTTTAAATGCGTTCTACATATCTGATTTTATTGGAGGATACAAAATTAAAGATGGAGAAACACCAAGACCCACCATAGACAGACTAACCCTTCATGCATTTAGCCTTGCATTTACGCATCCGTTTAAAAATGAAAGTATGCGCATTGTAGCCCCGATGCCGCACGATTTTGAGGTTGTATTAAAACTTCTCAGGAAATATAATCGCTGAAATTTCAGCCGGTTTGTCGTTTTTTTTATAACGATGTATTTTTTCGTTATTCATAATTTCGTTGTATGAATTTAGAGAAAACGTATAATGCAGCATCTGTTGAAGATAAGTGGTATGCTTATTGGCTTAAGCATAAATTCTTTCGCAGCGTCCCTGACCATCGCGAGCCCTTTACCATAGTGATTCCACCACCTAATGTGACAGGCGTGCTTCACATGGGGCACATGCTTAACAATACCATACAGGATATACTGATTAGAAAGGCAAGAATGGAAGGTAAAAACGCCTGTTGGGTTCCGGGTACCGACCATGCTTCCATAGCCACAGAAGCAAAAGTGGTACAGATGTTGCGCGAAAAAGGAATTAAAAAAACAGACCTTACACGCGAGCAATTTCTTCAGTATGCTTTTGCATGGAAAGAGAAATATGGAGGCATTATTCTGGAACAATTAAAAAAGCTGGGTGCAAGCTGCGATTGGGAGCGCACCCGCTTTACCATGGAAGATTCGCTGAGCGAGGCCGTTATAGATGCATTCATTCATCTTTATAAAAAAGGATACATATATAGAGACCTCAAAATGATTAACTGGGATCCCGTGGCAAAAACTACGCTCAGCAATGAAGAAGTAATTTATGAAGAAAAACAGTCCACGCTTTACTATGTGAAATATTTACTGAAAGGCTCAGAATCATACATTCCTGTGGCTACCGTAAGGCCGGAAACTATCATGGGCAATGTAGCGGTGTGTGTACATCCCGATGATGAGCGCTATGCGCAGTTTATAGGAAAAACTGTAATCGTTCCGATGGTGCAGCGCGAAGTGCCTGTAATTGCTGATTCTTATGTAGATAAGGAGTTTGGCACAGGAGCATTAAAAATCACTCCGGCTCACGATGTAAACGATTATGAATTAGGGAAAAAATATAATCTCCCAATAATTGACTGCCTTAACGAAGATGGCACCATAAGCGAGGCAGCGCAGGTATTTATAGGTTTGGATCGCTTCACTGCCCGCGAGATGGCCGCTAAAAAGCTCGAGCAGGAAGGATTGCTGATTAAAACAGAGATAATAACGAATAAAATAGGTTTCAGCGAGCGCACTAACGCTGTGGTGGAGCCACGACTGTCAATGCAATGGTTTGTGCGCATGCAGGAACTGGCCGGGCCGGCGTTGCAAAACGTAATGAATGATGAAATACAGTTTTACCCTGAGCGCTTCAAGAATCTTTATAAACACTGGCTTGAAAACATACGCGATTGGCCTATCAGCCGCCAGCTCTGGTGGGGGCAGCGCATACCCGCCTGGTATGCTCCCGATGGCACCTATGCTGTAGCTAAAAGCAGGGAGGAAGCATATGAACAATTAAAAGAAAACTTTCCTCACCTCAAACCCGAAGAACTAAAGCAAGATGAAGATGTAGTGGACACATGGTTCAGCAGTTGGTTATGGCCTATTTCAGTTTTTGATGGTTTTAAAAACCCTAATAATGAAGACATCCGTTATTACTATCCTACCTCGGTGCTGGTAACCGGTTGGGACATCATCTTTTTCTGGGTGGCACGCATGATTATGGCAGGATATGAGTTTAGAAATGAAAAACCTTTTAAAAAAGTATATTTCACAGGCATGGTGCGCGATAAAATGCGCAGAAAAATGAGTAAGTCCCTCGGTAATTCTCCGGATACGCTTGAGTTACTATCAAAATATGGAGCAGATGGTGTAAGGTTTGGTGTGATGAGCGCTGCAGCAGCAGGAAACGATCTGCTCTACGATGATAAACAACCCGAACAGGGACGAAATTTTTGCAACAAAATGTGGAATGCCTTACGGCTTATCAAGGGCTGGGAAGTTACCACCACTTCGGAACATAGCAACCACACCGCCATACAATGGTTTGAACAAAGACTACACGAATCTATCGAGGAAATAGACCATTTGTTTGAGGATTTTAAATTGAGCGAAGCACTGATATCGCTTTACAAACTCATTTGGGACGACTTTTGTTCCTGGTATCTTGAGATGATTAAACCCGAATTCGGTAAGCCTATAGACGCATTCACCTACGATAGAACCATAGATTTCTTTGACATCCTTACGCGTTTGTTGCATCCTTTTTTACCTTTTGTTACCGAAGAAATATGGCAAAACCTCCGCCCTCGAAAAGATGGAGATAGTATATGTGTGTCGTCTTATCCCAAAAGTTACAACGATAAAACAGATCGCTCATTGCTTAAGCAAGCAGAGTTGGCCTTTGAAATTATATCCAATATCAGGGAAATCAGAAACCAGGCAGGCCTTAGAAATAATGTATCCATTGCATGTTATTACAATGGGTCTGGAGATATAACATTCGATTCATTTTCTCATTACATAAAGAAACTGTGCCGCTTACATACCTTTGAGCGTTCTGAAGAAGAATTTAAAGACTTTGACACATTTGTTTCCGGGGGATATAAATTTTTTATAGATGTACCTGGCAGAGAAAGCAAAGATGAAAATCGTCAGAAAGTATTAAAGGAATTGGAGTATATGAGAGGATTTCTGGCCAGTGTGGAAAAAAAATTAAGTAATGAAAAATTTATATCCTCAGCACCTCCTGCAGTAGTTGAAAATGAGAGGAAGAAACGAGACGATGCGCTGAAAAAAATTAAACTGCTGGAAGAAAGCCTTCATTAATGTAAATTCAATGGACAAAAATACACCACTTGCAGAGCGGATGCGCCCAAACGAATTTGAAGATTTCTTCGGGCAATCACATCTGCTGGGGGAGGGCAAACTTTTAAGAAAGCTCATTGAGCAAGGCAATATTCCATCTATGATTTTCTGGGGGCCGCCCGGAGTAGGAAAAACCTCTTTGGCAAGGTTTATAGCGCAAAAAGTTAATGTTCCCTTCTTTCAGCTTAGCGCGATTGATAGCGGAGTAAAAGAGGTAAGAGCCGTAATCCAACAAGGCCGTGAAAGAGGCCGGGTAATCCTTTTTATTGATGAAATTCATAGGTTCAATAAGGCGCAACAGGATGCTTTGCTTGGTGCTGTGGAAGATGGCACAATTATCCTGATTGGCGCGACAACCGAAAATCCGTCTTTTGAAGTAATATCTGCTTTGCTCTCCAGATGCCAGATATTTATCCTTTATCCTTTAGATAATAAAGCGCTGGAAGGGCTATTACACAAAGCAATAAATACGGATGCTTATTTAAAATCTCTGAATCTTTACATCAAAGAATATGAAGCCCTGATACAGATCAGCGGTGGCGATGCGCGCAAACTCTTTAATGCCCTCGAGCTTGCAGCGCAGTATCTGGAGTCGTCATCAGAACGAATAATAACGAATTCATTAGTGATGGAAGTTGTACAGAAAAAGTTGTTGCTGTACGACAAGAAAGGCGAACAACACTACGACCTGATCTCTGCTTTTATTAAAAGTATCAGAGGCAGCGACCCGAACGCTGCGCTGTATTATCTGGCCCGTATGGTAGAGGCTGGAGAAGACCCTGAATTTATTGCGCGAAGACTGCTTATTCTCGCTAGCGAAGATATCGGAAATGCAAATCCTAATGCCCTGCTTCTGGCTACCTCTTGTTTTCATGCTGTGAAAATGATTGGCTATCCGGAATGTGAGATTATTCTATCTCAAACAACAATATATTTAGCCACTTCTGTTAAAAGCAACAGCGCTTATACTGCCATTCGCGCTGCTAAAGAGTTGGTAAATAAAACTGGCAACCTGCCTGTACCCCTGCCTATGCGCAACGCACCCACTCCTCTCATGAAACATCTTCAATACGGCAAGGGATATGCTTATGCTCACGATTATGAAGGAAATTTTGTACCCCAGGAATTTATGCCTCAGCAAATCAGTGGTACAAAATTATATGAGCCATCAGACAACCCACGCGAAGCAGAAATTCGCAAGCAACTGCGCTTATGGTGGAAAGAAAAATATGGATATTGATAGAAACGATTCAATCTGATACTAAAAGAGTTATTGTTTAAATATCTTGACTGCCGAGCGCTGATGTTGATGTATAAGTTCTAAAAAATATAATCCTTTCGACAGATAATTAAGATTCAAAGGAAGAATGTTTGATCCTTCAGATGTTTTATAAGAAGAAGTGAAGACCGTTTTGCCTTTTGTGTCATACACTTTTATTAATAAAGAATTTTTTTCTGAATCGTTCAGATATATAGAAAAATGGCCTGAAGCAGAAGGGTTGGGATATACCATACACGGCAAATCGTCATCTGTGTGGGTAATGCCAACAGTACTCAGCGTTTTTTTAATAGCCCCGAAAGCATTTACTTTTCCGAAACCCCATATAGGACTTCCTTCTTGCGGAATTGTTCCCGTGAAATTATCTGTAATGGCTGTTTCAGCCAGAATATTCAAAACATTTTCAGGAGTCAGGAAGGGATTAATTTCAAGCATCAAAGCCACGATACCGGAAACCACCGGCGCAGACATGGAAGTTCCACCCAGAGCGGCAAAAGGGTAATTGACATTATTCTTGGGTGAAGTATAAATTTTTGTTACAGATGCGTAATCTTTTCCTCCTGCAACAAAATCTGAATCCGTAGAACTCACCGCCGAGCTTACAATCATACCCGGGGCAGCAATATCAGGTTTCGTCCTTCCATCTGCTGTAGGCCCTCTGCTGCTGAAAGAAGCAATGTTGCCGCGCGGGTAACCGGAATAGATTTGTTTAGCTCCGTCAACATTCACAAAATTATTTTTACTGTTAAAAGCAGCCACCCCAATAGCTCTGCCAGAGGTTACCATATCGCTTACCACCATTCGCGAGTCACCGTTTACGGCCCAGGCATAGCCCGATTTCGAAAAAGAACCATAGTGCCCTCGCGTTTTCTCTACAACGCCCTGCCACATGTGCAGATTACCATAATAACCTTCAGCAGTGAGAGACAACCTGTTGTTGGTTTTGCTTAAAACCTGTATTAATGCATGCGGCTTATTGTTGAACGGTTCTTTGACCGACATGGCCACGGTGATAAAGCATGTATCGCCATCAGAGCCTTTTAAAATGAGATCATAAACAGCGTTCGAAATACATATGAGCGAGGTGCTGTCTGTTTTAATGTTTCCATTCCATAATGCAAAGCGAAGGCAAAAAGGCTCGTTGGGTTCACCCCAGATATCTATCCAGTTTTTTTTCTGGGGTAATGTGGCGGGAAAAGTGATGATGGTAGAAACAGAAGTATCAAGGTTTAAAAAATTTTTTTCTAAATGGATGAGGTTATTGTTGTTGTTGCCTGCAGAAAGAACGAATATTTTCCCGCTGCCTACAAGGTTATTTAGCGCTTTGCTGAAAAGCGACTGTCCATCGCGCGGCCCAAGGGGACAGCCCCAGCTTAGATTTACAACAGCAGGCTTGCCTACACTATCGGCATAGTTGAAGATGTATTGTATTCCGTCTATAAAATCGCTCATACCGGTACTAAACCAGTGCGATTCCGAGGGAAGTATGGCCACCAGCACGATGTCGCTTTGCCATGCCACCCCTCTATGCACCGTTTTTTCAGGGCTGCCATCTACGCCTGAACCGGCAGCAATTCCAGCCACGTGAATGCCGTGAGAGCCCTCAGCCAAATCGGTTTTTACGGAAAATATTTGAGAAGTGTCGTTTAGTTCTCTGCCATAAAAAAAACCTTTTGGCGGTGTGCCTTGTATTTTTTGTTCCCAAATTTTTTTCACTCTGTATGAAACGTAGGTAGTATCAAAAAGCACAGGGTGAGTGTAATCATATCCTGCATCAATAATTCCCATCACAACATTTTTTCCGGATAATGGCAATGGCAGGCCTATGCCTTGATGCACAGAATCAATTCTTGCAGCTTTCCTTACAGAATCTAAATGCATTAGCGCGGGTTGGTCAGGTTCAAATGCTATCAAACCGTCAAGGGATATAAATTCTTTTACTTTATCCAGCGGAACCCAGACTGTGTAAATATTTCCGGCTTTGCTCCCGTTTCTTACTCCTATGCTTTCAAAAATCGCGGCATTAAAATCTGGAGTAAATTCTGCCAACCCACTTACATAGATTTTGCCATCTTCATGTTGTTTGAAACAAAAGCCTTCAGGAAGCGGATTTATTTCTTTGTATTGTATGCGATGCAACAGTAAACGCGATGCGGCAGTTAGAGCTGATTCCTGACTGTAAGAAAATATTACGGTTAAGTATAAAATTAAAAACTGCAAGATGCCGAAATGAAAACGAACTAAAACCATCATTAAATAAAAATATGAAAAAGCCTTCAGAAAAGATTGATAAATCCCAACTGAACTACCCAACCGCTGCGATAAGGAGAATAACGCGAATTGGTAACATTATGTAAAACATTGTAAGAGACTGTTACAGGAAAAAAGAAGTTTCTGCTTTGTAAGAGATTGTAACCTCCGCCTATAAGCAGCGCCGGGACAAGTTCTCTAACTTTCGGATACACTACACCCTTCAGCACAGGGTTAGGCGGGCCTGAGTAAACAGGCCTCCAATTGTTTATGTCATCTAAAACCAGATGCAGTAATTCAAATTTGGCACGTGCAAAAAAACCGCGCCAAATATTGTATTGAGCAAATACGCCACCACCGTAAGTATGAAACTTGGGCCTTCCGGTAACCACTGTAAAGCCATCGCTATATTCCAGATTAAAGCGGGTGTAGTAATAGGTGAAACCACCTCCCAGATACAAACCATCATTACTGCCCGGCTTTGATTTTTTGGGCTGCCAGACGCGATACCCTACGTAGGGAGAAACTCCTATGTGAAACTGGTTTGCCCCAAGTGAAAGAATAAAGTTTGGTTCAATAATAAATTTACTGAAATCAACCTTGCGCTTTCCAGAGTTAAACGTCTTGAATTTGTCTTTTTTATTTTCGGGCTGCGGTGGTGGAGGCACATCATCTTTTGGTGTTTGATTTTGGGTGTTTTCCTTTGGAATCTTTTTAAAACGCGGAGACACAGGCGGAGATTCATCTTCCTGAGCCAAAGTAGGCACAGCAAGAAACACAAACACAATAAGAATATAAAGGATTCGAAATACCATCATCTATTGTAACGCTGATTCTTATGATAAAGTTGCAGAAAAAAAGTTTATTGTATAGAGAAATTATTCCTCAATAAAAAGGCTTCATGTAAAAAACTTAATTGCCTGTCTGTTTAACGAAACAATTATGAATTTCCCACAAGCACATCAATTGAAAATTAAAACGATATAAGACAGAAAAGCATTGATTTGGGTATTGATAGGTTTGGGATAAATTTGCCTGCGAGATAAAAATTCACCAAATCATGTTTGAAAGTTTGCAGGAGCGCCTGGAAAGTGCGTTTAAAATACTCAAGGGACAAGGGAAGATAACCGAGATAAACGTAGCCGAAACAGTGAAAGAAATCCGCAGAGCACTGGTGGATGCGGATGTCAACTATAAAATCGCTAAAGAATTTACTGATAAAGTAAAAGCTAAAGCTTTAGGACAAAATGTGCTTACGGCTGTTAGTCCCGGCCAGCTCATGGTGAAAATTATGAACGATGAGCTTACAGAGCTTATGGGAGGAAAGGCGGCCGATTTTAACCTGAAGGGTAATCCTGCGGTTGTGCTGATTGCCGGTTTGCAAGGTTCGGGTAAAACTACTTTCACGCACAAGCTGGCGCTGTGGCTCAAGACAAAAAAATACAAGCGCCCTTTGATGGTAGCTGCCGATGTTTATCGCCCGGCCGCTATTGACCAACTTATATTATTGGGAGAAAAAATCGGGATACCGGTTTACAGCGAGAAAGATAATACCAACCCGGTTAGAATAGCCCTTAACGGAATTGCACATGCCAAAAGCCTTGGCCTGGATACAGTAATTATTGATACCGCCGGCCGTTTGGCGGTAGATGAAAACATGATGCAGGAAATTGCTGAAATTAAAAAAGAGGTTAAGCCTGATGAGGTGCTTTTTGTGGTGGACAGCATGACCGGACAGGATGCGGTAAATACAGCCCGCGCCTTCAACGATCGAATAGACTTTGATGGAGTAGTATTGACCAAACTCGATGGCGATACCCGCGGTGGCGCTGCGCTTACAATCACTTACACTGTGGGCAAGCCTATCAAGTTTGTCAGCACGGGAGAGAAAGCCGAGTCTATAGATGTTTTTCACCCAGACCGCATGGCCCAGCGAATTTTGGGTATGGGAGACATTGTTTCGTTTGTAGAGCGGGCACAGCAACAATATGATGAGAAGAAAGCGCGAGAAATTGATGCAAAAATCCGAAAGGACAAGTTTGACTTCAACGACTTTTTATATCAGTTGGGGCAAATTAAAAAAATGGGAAATATGAAAGAACTGCTGGCCATGATACCGGGCATGAACAAAGCGGTGAAAGATTTAGATATCAGCGATGATTCTTTCAAAAAAATTGAAGCCATAATTTATTCGATGACACCTGCGGAGCGAGCCAATCCGGATCTACTGAACGGATCGCGCAGAATGCGCATTGCAAAAGGAAGCGGCAACACCATACAAGAAGTAAATCAATTCCTCAAACAATTTGATGAGATGAAAAGGCTGATGAAGAGCGCACAAAAAATGAGTTCCAGCGGCAGAAATTTTCCGCTGATGAAAAGAAAGTAATCAGTATTAAGTTTATAGACTGCAATCTACTTTTTCAAAATCTGGTACACCCTGAATTCTGTCCTTCGGTTTAGTGCGCGCCCCTCTGGATTGTCTTTGCCATCGGGTGTAGTATTAGGTGCAAGAGGCTTACTTTCTCCATAAGGATTGTTCAACAAATTTTTGGAGGGAATTTTTTTGCTGAGCAAATATTTAATCACAGCGGCACCACGCCTTTCGCTAAGTCTAAGGTTATACAAGTCATCTCCTTTATTATCAGTATGTGAGCCTACTTCAATTATGTATTCAGGATGAGCGAAATAGAAATCCACTACCTTTTTCAAGCTGTCGGGTGCAGAGGAAGTTAGCTGAAACTTGTCGTAATCCCAAAATACCGTTGTGATTTTTGAGCCTACAAGGTTTTGCTCCTCATTTACTTTTTCCTGCTTCTTTTCTTCGATTTCATCTAAAACAAAATTTATATTAAATGTATCGCTACGGGTGATTCCTTTAGTAGATATAATTCTTTCAAATTCTTTGCTTCCCCCGCTAACTTTTACTGTAAGCTTATAATCTTTATCTGTTTCGAGGTCAAAAAAATAAAGGCCGTTGGTAACCTGTCCGGTAGCGGCCAGATTGTTATCCGTTAAATTAAAGAGATTAATATTTCCTTCTGTCATGAGTTGTTTCAATCCTCCTCTTAAGACTAATATTTCTCCCTTAACGGCAGGATAAAGTTTAAAAGATTCTACTAGCCAGATATCATCGTTGCAAGTCGCACAGTCGTTGTTGCGTACAGACTTTCTGTTTGAAACAAGTAGGCCGGTGTTGTTTTTCGAATTGTAAACAAATCCGAAGTCGTCAGCTCCACTGTTGATGGGAAAACCCATGTTTCCCGGTTCTAAAAAATCCCCAATCACTAAGCGTTTCGCTGCATAAACATCATATCCTCCCATGCCTGTCCTGCCATTTGAACTAAAGTAAAGTGTATTGGTTTCGTATTCATAGTAGGGAGAAATTTCGTCATAACGTGTATTGATCGGCAACCCCAGCGTTTTTGCTTTCTGAAAAGTTCCGTCAGGATTTTTGATGGCACAAAAAATGTCGTATCCTTTTCCGGGATTCTTATTACTACAAAAATACAGTGCCTCTTCACCGCCGGGCGCTCTACCGGGGCACGGCCAAATATTGTTTGCCCCATTGAGGTTGATTTGACTGCCGAGTTTTTCCGGTTTTTGCCATTTGCTGTCTGAAAACACACTTCTGTAAATATCGCAGCGCAATTTCAGCGGCTTTTCTTCCACACAACTGCTGAAATACAATTCTTTACCGTCTTCGGACAAAGAAGGCGAGAAGATATGTTCATTATCCTTTAACTGAGGAAAAGCGCTCCACAGTCCATTTTCCTTCCATTCTTTTTCATCGAATTTAGACTCATATAATTTTGATGCATATTTGAAAAAAGGTTGTTTCAGGTTATTCACCTCTGTAATGTTGTGCCTGCTAAAGATGAAGCTTCTTCTGGAAAGAAGCGCTACACTGCTCTCGTCATCAGCAGTGTTAATTCCATTTTGCAAAGCGTTAACCGAAAAGGACAACAGGGTAGGGCTATCTTTTGCTGCCTGCGCATATTTGCAACTCTCTATGGCTATTTTGCAGCGTTTTAAAAGCTCTTCGTGTTTATCTTCATCACCTTTTTTGCGAAATTCATTTAAGTAAGATAACGCTTCGTTGTATTTTTCTTGTTGCAGAAGCGATAAACCAAGCCAAAATCTCCACTCCGGCCGTTTTTCTTTTTTATCTTTTGAAACAAGGGAACGAAAAAGCTCTTCGGCGGCTGCGTAGTTGCGAATAGAAAGTTCAACGGGAGCAAGGACTCTTTCAATACTTTTTTTGCCGGGCCTCATTTGGGCTGCAGCCCTTAAATAAATAGCTGCCTGAGCGTTTGCCCCTACTTTAAGCCATTTTTTTCCAAAGCGTTTATTTTTTTGAAAGCTCTTAAATGGCAATGTATTTATTTGAGATGAAGAAGGGAGGAACAAAAAAATTATCGCCACCCAAATCAATGTTTTTTTCATGCGATGTATGAGGTTTGACGATGCCAAAAAAATCAATTCTATTGTTTTTAGGTATTATTTTGTATCAGATATTTTGATGAAGATGTCTTTTTATATCCATGAATGAAGCATTGTTGCAATATATATGGAAGTTTGGCTTGTTTGACCATAAAGAATTACAAACCCTTTGCGGCAAAAATGTTACCGTAGTTCATCCGGGTTACCATAACTCAAACAGCGGGCCTGATTTTACGCACGCAAAAATCCAAATAGGCGATACGCTTTGGGTTGGCAGCATAGAGTTGCACATCAATGGAAGAAACTGGTACGAACACCGGCACGACAACGATCCGGCATACAGAAACGTTATTTTACATGTTACCCTTCAATCGGATCAGCATACCTTTAAGTGTTTGGATAATCAGCATATTCCATGTATTGAACTTGAGAAAAAAATTGATGCGCGCTTAATTGAAAAATATACCATGCTGATGAACAGCAGGCAGCCTGTTGCCTGTGCTGCTTTTTTAGCCGATACCCCTGAGTCTGAAAAAAATGTCGCTATCGAAAAAATGGGCATTGGCCGCATGGAAGAAAAATATAGGGCTATTGCAGAAATGCTTCAACAAACAGAAAATGATTGGGAGCAGGTTGGCTGGCGGTTGATGGCACGGTATCTTGGAAGTGGCATACATGGTGATGCGCTGGAGCAGACAGCCGCTTCGCTGCCGGTGAGAATGCTGATGAAACATTCTGATAATCCAATACAGATCGAAGCATTGGTTTTCGGTGTTGCCGGATTCCTGAATGAAAACTTCACGGAAGAATACCCGCTCACACTGCAAAGAGAATATCGCTATTTGAAAAAGTTGCATAATCTGCATGAACTGAATCCGGGACTTTTTAAATGGGCGCGAACCAGGCCTGCCAACTTTCCCACCTTGCGCCTTGCTCAACTGGCTGCTATCGGTTCGCGCTGGAGCGGATTTTTCAGGAAACTGCTGGAGGAGGATAGCAATTTTCTCAGCAAGTTTTTTGAAACGCTCAACATACACCCCTACTGGAAAGAACACTACCGTTTTGAAGAAAAGGCCAAAAACCCTTACGTGCGTGTGGGGCAAACCACGCAAAACCTGATTGCTATTAATGCCATCGCTCCGCTTTTGTTTGCATACGGAAAACATACCGGAGACGAAAAGCTAACAGATAAATCTCTAGAAATACTAAATAGCCTGAAAGGAGAAAAAAATCATATTACCCGCCTATATGCACAATACAGATGGCATGCCCAAAGCGCATTTGAAAGCCAGGGACTTTTACACCTGAAAAAGAATTACTGCGACAAAAAAAAGTGCTTGCATTGCACAATAGGACATTTTTGGCTTAAAAGACAGGCTTAGGAAGTAATTGTTGCTTTTTTAGATTTTACCTTCTTCCGCAAAGCTGAAATAGCTCTGGCTGCCCACAATAATATGGTCGAACAGTTTGATATCGAGAAGCTCGCAAGCTTGTTTCAGTCTTTGGGTGATTTTAAGGTCTTCTGCTGATGGTTGAAGGTTGCCACTCGGGTGGTTGTGTGCTATGATCATACTGGTGCACAGGTGTTCTAATGCCTCTTTGAGTATCATCCTTATATCCACTACGGTGCCGCTCACGCCTCCCGAGCTTATCTTAGTCTTTTTAATGAGTTGCCCTCTGCGATTCAGCAGCAGCGCCATAAATACTTCGTTGGGCAAGTCAGAGAGGTCGGGAAGCAGTATTTCGTAGGCAGTTCTTGCATCCATAACGGTAGGTTTTTCAAGGGCTGTTTCGGCCTGCCTGCGCCTGCCCAACTCGAGCGCAGCGGCAATAGATACGGCTTTTGCATCGCCAATGCCTTTGATTTTTTTCAACGCATTGATGTCTTTCTTTCCCAGTTCTACGAGACTGTTATCGGCGGCATGGAGTAGTTTTTTAGCGACATCTACCGCTGTTTCTTCAGGGTTACCGGAACCGATGATGATGGCCAGTAATTCGGCGTTGCTCAAAGCTTCTCTGCCTTTTGCGAGCAGCTTTTCGCGAGGACGGTCGGCAGTAGCCCAATCTTTTATGCTTAGCGATGTTTTAGCCTCATCAGTCATTGAAAGCTTTTTTATGCACAATAGATTTCAAAAATATTTTCTTCCTGCTGAATTTAAACAGCCTGGATTAAATGGGATAAAACGGATTGCTCTGATAAAGTTTTGAATGCTCAGAAAGATTTGTGTTGGCTAAAAAAATACTTATGTAGGTTGTGTGAATTGAGATTAATATTGTAAAAATGGGTGAGGGATGCTTAGGGCGCGAGCATTGGCGAGCGGCCGCGCCCGCGCTGCGCTTCGACAGGCTCAGCGACCGGGCAGCGCGGGCGCGGCGGAAGCGAGAGCGTACCCCAGCAGCCCGTCCGCGCGACCACGCGCCTCGGGCGCGTGGTCGCGCAGGACACCCCCAAATGCACTTATCATTAATACTTCCTTCATCCGCTTCAACTAACAAAATAACTCGCTTCAAACCATTGCTGAAGCCATCTGTTTAAAATTTGTTTTAATTGCTGCCAAAAGCGCGGAGCAGCCAAGCAAAAATTAACTTTGCATCCATAAATGAATCAGCAACAGAGAAATAAACTTTTTGCATCAGGCGGTGGTAGTCACGTATGGCAGCCCTTGATTTATTCTCTGATCCTCGCAGCCGGAATTTTACTGGGGATGTTGCTCTACGCCATAAATGCCGGCAAGCAGAAACCTTTTATAGACAAAAAGCGCGCAAAGATTGAAGACATACTCACTTACATCCGGCTGAAATATGTGGATACGGTAAATACAGAAAAACTATATGAAGAAACTATAGAAGATATGCTGGCTAAATTAGATCCGCACTCGGTATATATACCTGCCAGCGATCTGGAGCGCGAAAACGAAGCACTTGAGGGCAACTTTGAAGGTATAGGTATAGAATTCAATATCGTTGAAGATACCATAACAGTTGTAACACCCATTGCCGGAGGGCCTTCGGAGGCGGCAGGAATTAAGACTGGCGACCAGATTATCAAAATAAACGATACTGTTGTTTGCGGCATTAAAATCAAGAACGAAGATGTGCTGAAGAAGCTGCGTGGCCCAAAAGATACACGGGTAAAAGTTACTATTCTGCGCAGGCCGGCCAACGAGATATTTGACGTGGTGATAACCCGCAACACCATACCTCTTTATAGCGTTGATGCAGCTTTAATGTTAGACCAAAAGACCGGTTACATTAAAATAGCGCGATTCAGCGCTACCACTTACGATGAGTTTAAACAGAAACTGCGCATGCTAAAAGAGAAAGGCATGGAAAGATTAATCATAGATGTTCGGCAAAACCCCGGGGGATACCTTAATGCTGCTGCTGAAATTGCCGATGAACTGCTGAGTGGTGATAAGCTGATTGTGTACACAGAAGGTAATGCCTACAAACGTCAAAACTACAGATGCGGCAGAGAGGGGCTATTTGAAGAAGGTAAACTGGTGATATTAATTGACCAGGGCTCTGCTTCTGCCAGCGAAATTCTTTCCGGTGCAATACAGGATTGGGACAGAGGCACAGTGGTAGGCCGCACATCGTTTGGAAAGGGATTGGTGCAGGAACAATTTCCCTTAAGCGATGGCAGTGCACTTCGTCTTACGGTGGCGCGTTATTACACGCCCTCAGGCCGGTGCATTCAACGCCCTTATCACAATGGGAAAGCTGCCTACCAGGATGAATTTTTCAAGAGATATGAAAACGGAAGCCTGCTACGCGAAGACACTCTGCAGCCTACCGACTCGCTGGTGTTTAAAACCGCTAAAGGAAGAATTGTGTATGGGGGCGGTGGAATCAGGCCAGATATCTTCACGCCTTTTGACAGCGCTGTACTAAGCGCAACATTTGTAGAAGCTGTTAGTCATATTCCTGAATTTACTTACAAAAATTATCCGGCATATGATGCGCAGATTTCTGCTTATCGCTCTGTAGAAGAATATCACAGAAGGTTTGAGATTTCAGATGAGTTGCTCAAAAAGTACTTCGATTTTTTGAAGCAACAAAACCCGAAAGCAGATCCTGCTAAATACAAGCAATATGATAAGAAGATCAAGCATAGAATTAAAGCTTTCTTTGCCCGGCAGCGTTGGCACAACGAAGGCTATTATTACGTAATGAAAGATGAGGACAGCGACATTAAAAAAGCGCTCGAAGTTATCAGGAATGATGCTATCGCGAACCGTTGAACTTGATTAGCGCATACTACGCTTCTGCCAATTCACCGGCCATCAGATATTTTACTTTTTCCCAAGGCTCTCGCTCAAAGTGTTTTCGGTCTTTTATTTTCTCGGGAAAGCGCACATGATATTCAAATTCGTGGCGGAAGTGGCGTATGGCAGAGGCAACCGGCCAAGCTGCAGCATCACCCAACGGGCATATGGTGTTACCTTCTATTTTGCGCTGGATGTCCCATAGCAGGTCTATATCTTCCATCGAGCCGTATCCATGCTCAATGCGCCAGGTTACTTTTTCCAGCCATCCGGTGCCTTCGCGGCAGGGCGAGCATTGCCCGCAGCTTTCGTGATGATAGAACCGCGAAAAATTCCATGTATTTCGTACTATGCAGGCGCGGTCGTCATAAACAATGAACCCTCCGGAGCCAATCATGGAACCGGTGGCAAAACCGCCATCGGCCATGCTTTCATAAGTCATCAAGCGCGTTTCGCCTTTAGCGGTTTTAAACAGCAACTCAGCCGGCAAAATAGGCACAGAACTTCCTCCGGGCACACATGCTTTCAGAGGACGGTCGGTTTGCATGCCCCCCAGCCATTCATCGCTCATCACAAATTCTTCTACAGGCAATCCTAGTTCAATCTCGTACACACCAGGTTTTTTTATGTTTCCTGAAGCAGAAATAAGCTTCGTTCCAGTAGATTTTCCGATGCCTATTTTTGCATATTCATCACCGCCATTAAGCACAATCCAAGGCACAGCAGCAATGGTTTCTACATTGTTTACTACGGTTGGGTTTCCGTACAACCCAACCACTGCAGGAAAAGGAGGCTTGATTCTCGGATTACCGCGTTTACCCTCCAGAGATTCAATAAGTGCGGTCTCTTCGCCGCAGATGTAGGCACCTGCTCCGCAGGTAACGTATAAATCGAGATCATAGCCGCTGCCGCGAATATTTTTACCCAACCAACCTGCTGCATAAGCTTCTTCGATTGCACGCTCCAGCAGGCGATATATCCACATGTATTCGCCCCGAATGTATATGTAAGATAAGTTCGCCTCAAGTGCATAACTCGAAACAATCATACCTTCGATAAGCAGGTGCGGAATTTTTTCCATCAGATAGCGGTCTTTGAAAGTTCCCGGCTCAGACTCATCAGCATTGCATATCAGATGACGCGGCCTACCACTCTTTTTATCTATGAAACTCCATTTTAGTCCGGTAGGGAATCCTGCACCTCCTCTGCCGCGCAAGCCACTTTTCTTCACCTCTTCTACAATATCATTTGGCGACATTTTCAGGGCTTTCTCTACACTGGCATATCCCCCTTTGCTTCTGTAAACCTCATAGGATGCAATACCCGGCACATCTGCGTGCTCCAAAAGAATTTTTCTTCCCATTCTTAAATATTTAATGGTTAAGCGCAAATATAAAACGCAATCACACACTTTATGTTTTTAAGGCTAAAAGGTTTAACGCATCGCCTATGCGTGTTGCCTCATAGCAATTAGCAAATGATTTGTTTTCATAAATACATCAACATTATAGGATCTGCATGGACAAAAAAGTAGCTTGATATTTTTTGCATAAACATTATAATGTAGGGGGTGTCCCCTGCGGCCTCGAAGCCTTAGTCTTCGCTCAGGCTCGACCGCATCTGTCGCTTCCGCCGCGGCCGCGCTGCCCGGCCGCTGAGCTTGTCGAAGCGCAGCGCGGGCGCGGCCGCTCGCTATGCTCGCGCCCTCCGCATCCCTCACCCGTTTCAATCTTCATGGCACCTAAAGAAATTTTTCAGAGTCAATACGAATCAACAAAATGTAGAATGGTTCTTTTGTTTCTCAGGCTTCTTTCCAACTAATTATAAAAACTGATGGTAAAATATAAAGCCAGATTATTCTATCTATTTGTAATGAATAAGTTAAACTCAAAAATCCTATAAATCTTTCTCTGTTTTATTTTATCAACTTGGTAATTTCCCTTAATTAACTAATCGCAGCATCTTTGGATATTCCTTGCTGAAAAAGCTTTATTATTTCCTTAGCAGTTAAATTAAGAAAACAGAAATCCCTCACGAGGAATTAAACAAAAACGTTGGATCGCCAATATCAATACATTTATTTGTTTAAATCGTGCTGTTATTGAGCAAATGAAATCCTTGCAGTAATCGTTTAATCTTAATCAAAAGGAGGCTCGTCTGTAAAATCGGCAGGGTTATGCGGCCTGTTGAAATCGAAGTCATCATCATCATCAGAAAGGTCGTTTATTTTAGAGGAAGCGACAATGTAATTTTGTCCGGGCGCTTGAGGCCTATATCCCCCTTCTAAGTTTGCTTCCAACGGGTTGAGGTTTTCAAATCTAGCAGAACTAGCACCAAATTTCAACCTTATATCTTTTAGCGGTCCATTCCGGTGTTTTGCAACAATAATTTCTGCTATTCCGGCTGTTGGGGTCTGGTCGTCGAAGTAAGGAATTTTGTAATATTCAGGGCGGTATAAGAAGATAACAATATCTGCATCTTGTTCGATAGCTCCTGACTCGCGCAAATCGCTGAGTACCGGCCTTGGCGGCCCCCCGCGTTTCTCAGGCGCGCGCGAAAGTTGAGAAAGCGCGATCACTGGCACATCGAGTTCTTTTGCGAGGCTCTTCAACGAACGAGAAATATGACTGATTTCTTGCTCCCGGTTGCCTAAATTTTTGCTATCGTTAGTTCCACTCATCAACTGCAAATAATCAATAATGATAAGAGATATTCCGTGTTGTTGCTTCAGGCGGCGGCACTTGCTTCGCAGTTCAAAAATATTTATAGCAGGGGTATCATCAATAAATAACGGGGCATTACGAAGCTTATCTATTTTACTAGTTAAGATTTGATATTCATAATCGTTGAGCGTACCTCTGCGGATTTGCTCAGTTTTGATCATAGTTTCCATCGAAATCAATCGTTGAACCAATTGAGAGCTGCTCATTTCTAATGAAAAGAGCGCAACAGGTTTGTTATAGTCAACAGAAGCGTTTCGCGCCAAAGCAAGCGTGAAAGCTGTTTTACCCATCCCCGGCCTGCCGGCCACCACAATAAGGTCGCTCTTCTGCCAGCCTCCGGTAGTCTTATCCAATTCTGTAAATCCTGAAGGAACTCCGTTTAGGTGATCCTGATTGTTATTCATCCGGACATCTAACTCCTTAAGCTCGGTAAGGAGCAACTCTGATATATTGACCGAATCTCTTTTAAGGTTACTTTCTGCAATAGCAAACAAATTCCGCTCTGCTTTATCTAAGAGTTCAAACACATCGCTTGTATCGGAATACGCATCTTTGATAATTTCAGTAGATACAGAAATCAGCTCGCGTTGAATATGTTTTTCGGCAATGATATGTGCATGAAATTTCACGTTTGCGGCAGTAGCAACCTTATTGGTAAGCTGTGCGAGATAAAGAGGGCCGCCTATCAAATCAAGATTTCCATCTTTTTTCAGTTGTTCTTTTACTGTGAGTACATCTATGGGATGCTGGTTTTTTTCCAACGTCAAGATTGCCTTCCATATTCTCTGATGTTTGTCTAGATAAAAACTTTCTTCTTTCAACAAGTCTATCACTTCATTGATGGCATTTTTTTCAATCATAACAGCGCCCAAAACCGCCTCTTCTAACTCTACGGCCTGAGGTGGAACTTTGCCAAATTCCATCAACTGCTGCACTTCAGCCGACAGCGATTTATTTCTGCGAAGATTATCTTTAATCACTTTTATCGTTTCATTCAGATCGCTCATTGTTAAAAAATTTTTAAAGGGCTGCGAATGTGCAATGCAGTTTTCAATCGTAAAAGCACAATGAACTAAATAATTTTCGCACATCAATCTTCACAAAATAATCCACACGTGTTTATTGCAAAATACTGTGGAACATAGATGTGATAAGGCTCTGAAGGATGTGGAAACTCTGGTCTTTTTTTGAGTTTATTATGGGGGTTATAGTAAATACTTCAAAAAAGTATTTAATAAAAAAATTTTAACCTTGCATATACATTTGAAACTTTTTCCTGCAACAAAAAGATTTTATAGAAAAAATTTATGAAAGTAAAGACCATGGCAGAATACGCGGCCGAAGGAGTCCAGCCTGATATTTTGTTCTGGGTAGGCTGTGCAGGGGCCTTCGACCAACGCGCTCAAAAAGTAACACGTGCCTTTGTAAAAATTCTTGATAAGCTTAACATAAAATTTGCTGTACTGGGCACTGAAGAGAGTTGTACCGGCGATCCTGCTAAGCGGGCAGGAAATGAATTTGTTTACCAAATGCTGGCTTTACAGAATATAGAAATCCTGAATGGTTATGGCATAAAAAAAATTGTTACCACATGCCCCCATTGCTTTAACATCATAAAAAATGAATACCCTGCGCTGGGTGGAAATTACGAAGTGTTGCATCACAGCACCTTTTTGCAACAATTGATTAACGAAGGGAAAATAAAACTCACCGATGCGCATGAATTTAAAGGTAAAAAGATAACATATCACGACAGCTGTTATTTAGGCCGTGCCAACGAAATCTACGAAGCGCCTCGCGCAGTGCTCGAAGCGCTTGATGCAGATTTAGTTGAAATGAAATCCTGTAAGTCGAAAGGATTATGCTGCGGAGCAGGCGGCGCTCAAATGTTCAAAGAAGAAGAACATGGCAGCAAAAGAATCAATATAGAACGAACTGAACAGGCCCTTGAAACTAAAGCTGAAATTATTGCTGCTGCCTGCCCATTTTGCAACACTATGCTAACCGATGGTGTAAAAGCTAAAGAAAAACAGCAGGAAGTAAAAGTTTTAGATATAGCCGAACTTCTTGCAGCAGGACAAGGTATCATATGATGCAAACGATATGTATTCTTTAATTTAGCCGGTAGATGTCGCGTAAAAACGAGTCTCTGACCGGAAACTTCGATTGGTTAACTTTAGCCATTTACTTTGTATTGGTTTTAGTAGGCTGGTTGGCCATTTATAGCTCAGTGTATAGCGAGGAGCATAGCAACATCTTCGATACGTCCAGAAATAGCGGAAAGCAATTCCAGTGGATGTTGGCAAGTTTTGCAATCGCTTTTCTTATCATGATAATTGATGGAAAGTTTTTTTCCACTTTCGCATACCCTATCTATATTATTTCAATGCTATTTTGTGCCAGC
This sequence comes from Chitinophagales bacterium, assembly GCA_033578915.1. Lineage (GTDB taxonomy): Bacteria > Bacteroidota > Bacteroidia > Chitinophagales > LD1 > UBA7692. Next base: position 25,358 of record JAVQWQ010000019.1, read on the forward strand.
GTAATTTTTTTTGGAGTAAAAATCAAAGGGCAACAAAACTGGCTTCCCCTCGGACCTATTCAGGTGCAACCATCAGAATTCGCAAAATTTGCCACCTCGCTTGCAGTAGCTAAATATCTATCGGGACTAAATGTTGATATAAGAAAGTGGAAACATAAATTATTTACTTTATTGTTTATTGCTATTCCTGCAGCGATCATATCTATTCACGGTGATGCCGGCTCTGCAATTGTTTTTTTATCCTTATTACTCGCATTATACAGAGAGGGCCTTGAATCTTACTATTTAATTTTTGGCAGCACATTTGTACTGTTATCACTATTAGCATTACTTATTGACAAATACGTTTTGGTCATATCATTGCTATGCATTGCCCTGGTTTTTATATGGATAAACTGGAGGTGGCGTAAATACATCATATACATCCTACTGATTTGGTTGACAGCATCAGGCTATATTTTCTTTGTTGACTTTGGGTTT
>JAVQWQ010000020.1:0-25021 GCA_033578915.1 Chitinophagales bacterium
TCAGATAAAATGAACTGAAGCGTTTCGTTTACCACCTCAAGATAACTTTTGTCACCTGTAATCTGATAGGCATGCGCATAGAGAGAAACAAGTTGTGCGTTGTCGTAGAGCATTTTCTCGAAGTGTGGGATTTCCCATCGTTCATCCACGGCATAGCGGGCAAAACCTCCTCCAACCTGGTCGTAGATACCTCCGCACATCATTTTATCTAGGGTGAGGAGCACGGCTTGAAGTATTTTTTTATCATGGGTATAGAGATAGTGTTGTAATAGAAAGAAGTAGTTGACGGGCATTGGAAATTTTGGAGCACCTGTATTGCCCCCATATTCTGGGTCTTGCCTGCTGAGCAGGTTTTCAGCCGCCTTTATATTATCCTCATCATTGAAAACTTCCTCTTGCTTATCAAGGAAATTTTCTAGCAGTTGAATATGGTGGGTTAGCGCTTCTGCTTGCTCATAAATTCTGGATGGATTCTTTTGAAATTCTTGAGCAAAAAAGCGTAGTATTTGCAGCCATTGATGTTTTGGAAAATATGTTCCTGCAAACACAGGCCTGCCATCGGGCAGACAGATGGCATTGAGAGGCCAGCCACCGCGCCCGGAAATGAGCTGAACAGCATCCATATAAACCTGATCTACATCAGGCCGCTCTTCTCTATCTACTTTTATGGAAATATAGTATGTATTCATCACTGCGGCTACTTCTTCGTCTTCAAAGGATTCGCGCTCCATCACATGGCACCAGTGACAGGCGCTGTATCCGATGCTTACTACCAAAAGCTTATTTTCCAATTGTGCTTTTAAAAGTGTTTCTTCTTTCCATGGAAACCAATTTACCGGGTTGTAAGCATGCTGAAGCAAGTAAGGGCTGGTCTCGTGAATAAGCGCATTCGGTTTTTTCATGTTGTATATTTACATAAAAGCATTAACTCTGCAAGGTGTTCTTAAAACAAATAAAGCTGGTTAATTTCAGAAACCATGCCGAGTCAAACTTTAGGTTTAACAACAAAATTACATGCGTTGTTGGCAACAACGGAGTGGGCAAGACCAACTTATTAGATGCTATTTATTATTTGTGTTTGACAAAAAGCTATCTGTATCCAGACGATAAGTTGAATGTACGCTACGGATGTGACTTTTTTAGGCTTGAAGGAACATTTAATCATAACGATGAAATTTTACATGTGGTGTGCAAATACGTTTCAGGCCGCAAAAAAGAGTTTTCTTGCAACAACACAATATATGTCAAGCTAAGCGATCACATTGGTCGTATCCCCTGCATAATGATTTGCCCTGCCGATGGAGAAATAATTACCGGCGGTAGCGAAGAAAGAAGAAAAGCGATTGATATTACCCTTTCTCAAACAGATACGAATTATTTGAATGCGCTTATGCAATACAATAAAATTCTTGCACAGCGAAATGCAGCCTTAAAGAACTATGTGGAAAGCGGAAAAAAAGATTTCAGCTTAATTGAAATTTACTCTAATCAACTTATAGCTCCATCAAATTATATCTATCAAAAAAGAAAAGAAGTATTTACCGGCCTGAGTGAAATATTTAAGGAAACCTATTACAGCATCAGCGGAAGTTCAGAAAGGGTGAATATTGATTACAAGAGCCAGCTTCATGACTCCGATTTACAGAGCCTGCTTATTCGCAATCGTCAAAAAGACATTGAACTGCAGCGAACCGAATCTGGTATTCACAAGGATGATTTTGACATGATGTTAGAGAATTATCCTGTTAAGCGTTTTGGCAGCCAGGGGCAGCAGAAATCTTTCCTTTTAGCCTTTAAACTTTCGTTGTATCACTATATCAGCGTTGAAAAGAGCATAAAGCCGATTTTACTGGTGGATGATGTATTTGACAAACTTGACAAACAACGGAGTCAAAGATTGATTGATTATTTTTCTAATGATCGAATGGGTCAAATTTTTCTTACACACACAAAAGGAGAAGATTTTATCCATCACTCTGCTGCTGAGCTCATAGCTATTTAAAATTTCCACTCAAAAGGACAAGCACCCGCTCTTGTTGAAATCAGCGGGCAGAGTTGTGCATACTGAAAATTACCTTTGTTTCGTTTAGGTTTCGTATGCGCCCGAAACTATTGTGCTTTTTCCTGCTCTGTGTTTTTTCATTGTCGGCTCAGCGTTCATTATTGTTCTTCGATGAAAGAAGAATGTACCACTTAGGAATGGAAAGCTGGCAGGAAAGAAATTTTGCAGCTGCCCGAAGGTTGTTTGAACAAAATCCGGAAAACCTTTCTATCATTTCTCCGGTTCCGGATGTGCTTGCTCAAAATCTTCACTATTACATTACCGCTTCGGCATCGGAAAACAATGACAAAGACGCTTTACTTCTCGCAAATAAATATCTGATAGATTTTTATCAAAACGACAAGAGGCCACTTATTTATTTCTATTGCGGCAAAATCCATTTCAGAGAAAAGCGCTACAACGAAGCCATAGAACAATTAAAATTGATTGATGAGAATGCTTTAAACTCCTTGCAACGCAGCGAATATAATTTCATGCTGGGGTATAGCTATTTCGTTAAGAAAAAATTTGATGAGGCGGCTCCACTATTGAAAAAATTAATACAAACGGAAGACAAATTTTTTTATCCCTCAAACTACTACTACGCTTTTATCTGCTTTTACAATGGAAAATACGATGAGGCAGAGAAGAGCTTTTCCAAAATACAAGACTCCAAAATGTATTCGGGAGTTATACCATATTATCTGGCACAGATATATTATGCGAGGCGCGAATACAAAAAGCTTATTGAATACATTCCACTAAAGGTAAACGACAAAGAAGTTTTATATAAACCGGAACTCAACTTTTTGCTCGGCCAGGCATATTTTCAACTTTCTGATTATGAAAAAGCATTACCGTTGCTGGATGAATATCTCTCGCGGTTAGCTAAAGCCAATAAATATGAATTGTTTCAGTTAGGTTACGCGCAATACAAAACCGGTGATTACAGGAGAGCCATCGAAAATTTCATTCAACTGAATTTATTGCAGGATACTATTGGCCAGTATGCCAGCTTTACGCTTGCAGAGTGTTATCTGAAAACAAATCAAAAAGAAAAAGCTTTGGCAGCATTTCAAGGGGCAGCCTCGTTGCAGTTCGATAAAGAGATACAGAAAATATCGCGCTTTAATTACGGCAAGCTACTTGTAGAAACAGGTAATTACAGCGAGGCGGTAAATATCCTTAGCACATTCATCTCTCAATATCCGGCGAGCGAATATCGTCAAGAAGCCAGTGAGTTGCTTGCGCAAGCTCTTTTTGAAACGCGAAACTATGAAGCCGCGTATCAACTGATAGAAAAGCTTGATTATACAAACCCACGCCTAAGCGAAACGTATCAAAAGCTCACCTACTATCGTGCCATCCAACTGCTTAACGATGGAAAGCCAGATGAGGCAGAAAAACTTTGTAACAAGAGCCTTCAGGTAAATATTGATAAAAATATCACCGCCAGAGCGCTTTTTCTCAAGGCAGAGGCGCATTATCGCCAAATGAACTTTGCCGGGGCTGCATTCAATTATGCCAAGAGCCTTGAGGCAGGTGCTGTTTATGATTCCACTTTCTCTCCGTTTCTTGCTTATTACAACATGGGTTATGCCTACTTCAAACTAAAAGAGTATAAAAAAGCTGCAAGTTCTTTTGAAAATGCCATAATGAACAGCAGTATAAATGCAACACAGTCGCAAAAGAATTCCATGCTGCCCGATGCTTATCTTCGTTTTGCTGAATGCGCTTTTGTTACCCAGCGATATGATGATGCCTTAGAGGCTTTCACAAAAATTGAAAGCAGCAACTGGCCTCAGGCGGAATACGCATTGTTTCAAAAGGCAATTATTTTGGGATTAAAGAACAAAAACTCGGAAAAAATTCGCACGCTGGAGGCTTTTCTGTCTCGTTATCCAACGAGTCGTTTGCGCGATCAGGCCTACTTTGAAATTGGCGAAACACATCTTGAAGAAGCTAATTATGACGATGCGCGCAATGCCTTTGATCAAATACTAAATCGTTTCCCGGGAAGTATGCTCACGCCCAAATCACATTTAAAAATTGCGCTGATTCTTTATAACAAGAATAAAAAAGCAGAAGCATTTGAATGGTATCAAAAAGTGCTGCAAAATTACCCTGCCTCCAATGAAGCCAAAGAAGCATTGATAGCTATGCGCGAAGTGGCAGTAGAAATTGGAAAAACCGAAGAATATCTTCGCTGGGCTGGCACTTACGGAAACCTTACTCCGGGAGAACAAGACAGTCTTTCATGGCAAGCCGCCGAGAAGGCTCTGGGCAATAACGATTGCGATCGGGCAGTACCATTACTCAATCAATATATCAGTCGCTTTTCTCGAGGGAGCTTTACTGCCGATGCCTGGTTTGCAAGGGCTGAATGTCTTGTAAAAGCTAAAAAATTCGACCCGGCTTATGAAGATTACATGAATGTAATCGAGAACAAATCCTCAAAGTACTACGAGCGTGCGCTTTTGCGAGCCGCTGCCATTGCTTATTACGAGAAAAAAGATTACAACGCAGCCATAACGCTCTACGAAAAGCTTCTATCAACAGCCAGTTCTGCTGCCAATGTATATAACGCTCAGCTTGGGCTTTTAAAATGTGCAGACAAAATAAATGATGATGAACGTATTCTTGAATATGCGGATAAAGCTCTGGCCAATAGCTCTATAAAAGAAAGTGATCTCATAGAAATATCCTATTTGAAAGGAAGAGCCTTGTATCGTAAAAATGATTTTGAAAAAGCCTTGCCCTTATTAAATAAAGTAGCCAATGCTGCCGTAAGTGAAAAAGGAGCAGAGTGCAAGTACTACGTCTGCCGCATAGCACACGAAAAACAACAATATCAGTCCTCTCTGGAAGGCTGCATACAATTAAAAAACAAGTTTGCCGCTTATGAATATTGGGTAGTTAAAGGATTCATCCTTATGGCAGACAACTATGTGGCGCTGAACAACACATTTCAGGCTAAAGCTACTTTGGAAAGCATTGTCAACTATTATGAAGGTGATGTGGCGCTGAAAGAAGAAGCAAAACAAAAACTGGATAAACTTAGAAAAGAAGAACTTATGAAGTCTAAAATTAATTCTGGGGTCTCTGAAGATACTTTGCAGATGGAAAGCCCGTTGGAAATAAAATGAGCATAGAAATGAAGTCGAAGATTCTCACAGTATTGTTGTTTCCGGCGATAGTATGTAGCCTTGGGTTGGTAGCACAAAACGTTACCAGCGATGAGGTTATAATCATTAAACAGTATCAATCAACTTTGCAAGATGCAGATAAAATAGATGTGATTCCAGAAATACCTGAGCCGCGCAGCGAAAAAAAATCATTCAATTATCAGATTCCGTCACGCGATTTGAAAGCAAACTTTTTTCAACCTAATCCGCTTAAGCCTATTGCCTTAAGTAAAGAAAAAATGGAGCGTTACAATCGCTCATTTATCAAAGTAGGTTTCGGGCTTCCATGGATGCCTCTGGCACACCTTGAATATAATGAGCGCAAACCTGAAAATTTGCGCTTCGGTTTGAATTATTATCATCTTTCTGCAGCCAGTTTTACAAACCGACTTCAACGCTTTAGCGATGATAAGGTAGGCGCCTATGTAGGTGGCTATGCAGGCAAAACCGATTTGAATCTCTCTGCTTCATTTCAAAATATCAGAAATCATTTCTTTGCTTTTGCCAATGATACTACAAAACGCAAGGATGTTCTTCGCCAACTGCGCAGTATTGATGCCAAGGCACATATTAAAAATGCGGTTTCTAATAATATAAAGCTAAACTATTATCAGGATATTCGCTTCAACTACTTTACCGAGACTTTTGGAAAGAGCAGTGAATGGTTTATTGCAGGAACAACAAAACTAGATAAGCAGTGGGCGCAAAAACACCATGCAACATTTCTTTTTGATATAGACCTTTCAGAATACAGAGATTCCAACAAACTGTGGCGAAACATTTTTCAGCTAAGGCCTGGTTATTTTTTTGATAATGACGATTGGAGGTTGGGCGCAGAGGCAGGCCTGGCCATTGATGGTTCTAAGGTGTTTCCATTACTTCACCTTGTAGCAGAGAAAAGGCTTTATGAACATGCTATCATTGCATTTGCAAAATGGGATTGGATATTTCACAAAAACGCCTTCGCTCCATTTGCTTTGCGAAACAATTTTGTAAACAGCTCGCTTACACTTATCAATACGCGAAAAAGTGATTTCCAGGCGGGTCTTAAGGGTACACATCGTTCGTTTTCATACAACATGCGGTTTCATTACCAATACCTCTGGAATATGCCGCTCTACGTAAACGACACAGGAGACTTCAGAAAATTCATTGTTCTTTACGACAATGGACACATCTACACCTTTCATGCAGAAGCGGGATTTAATCGTTTTGAATATTTACAAATATTGTTGGCTTTAGATTATCACCATTTTGAAATGCGTACTCAGGCGCGTGCATGGCATGAGCCGGCTTTAAATCTGAGCCTTCGTGCCACTTACAATTTGAAAGATAAATTCATCTTTGGATGTAATTTATTTGTTTTAGCTAAAGCCTATGCAAGACTTGCCGATGGTTCTGCCCAGGAGATAAAAGCTACAGGCGATTTGAATTTTTCGGTGGAGTATCTTTTCAAAAAATACCTGTCTTTCTTTCTGAACTTGAATAATATAGCACACCAGCGCTATCAACAATGGTACGGTTACCCCAATATTGGCATTAGTGGGGTGGGAGGGGCGCGTTTTTCGTTCTAGCATAGAATTTTTAAAAATTAAAGGGACGTTTTTACATTCGCCCAGATGGGTGAAACATTATTATACATCATTATTGCTTTTATTACTGTTGAATTTATTATTAGTAAAATTCTAGACTTCTTGAACCTTGCCACATGGCAAAAACCAGTGCCCGACGAGCTCAAAGACATTTATCCATCTGAACAATACCAAAAGGCTAAAGCGTATGCGAGAGCTAATACCTTTTTTTCTTTGATAAGCAGTGCAATTTTTTTCATTATTAGTCTTTCCTTTTTATGGTATAAAGGTTTTGCATGGATTGACCGAATTAGCGGGCAAATGTCCTCTCATCCTATCCTTCATTCTTTATTATTTTTTGGGATACTTGGAGCGGTTTCTTTTATCATTCAACTTCCATTTTCAATCTACCGAACATTTGTAATCGAAGAAAAATTTGGCTTCAACAAAGTAACACCGAAATTATTTGTCGCAGACACTATAAAAAGCCTAGTGCTTGCTATTTTGGTTGGGGGCGGCCTATTGGCTTTATTAGCCTTTTTATTTGAACAATTAGGAAGTTATTTCTGGTTGGCCGGCTGGGCTGTTTCTTCTGCCTTTTCCCTTTTTGTAACTGTCTTTTATACATCGATTTTATTGCCCATTTTTAATAAATTAACTCCCCTTCAAAATGCCGATTTGTTGAAGGCTGTTCAGGATTATGCAAACAAAGTAGCTTTTCCCATAACCCAAATTTTAGTAATGGATGGAAGCAAGCGCTCTACAAAAGCTAATGCTTTTTTTAGTGGCCTTGGCAAGAAAAAAAACATAGTGCTCTTTGATACTTTGTTGAAAGATCTTACAACTGAAGAAATAACCGCTGTATTGGCTCATGAGGTTGGGCATTATAAAATGAAACATATTCTAAAAAATGTGTTGCTAAGTATTATGCAAACAGGAGTTTTATTTTACCTCTTTGGCTGGTTATCTTCCACACCGTTGTTGGCAGAAGCTATGGGTGCGGAAAAAAATAATTTCCATCTGGCTTTGACCGGTTTTTATTTGTTGTTAAGCCCTGTTAGTTTATTTATAGGCCTTTTAATGAATGTGTTATCCAGAAAACACGAGTATGAAGCCGATGCTTATGCAGGGAAAACCTACGCAGCCCAGCCGCTCATCAGTGCACTCAAAAAATTGACAGCTAATCACCTCAGCAATCCGCAGCCTCATCCGGCCTATGTATTTTTATATTATTCGCATCCTACACTTCTTCAAAGAATAAAAGCATTAAAAGAAACCACTTCATCCGCGTCATGAAGCATATAATTACCTTTATTCTTTCGTTTATTGCCACACTTGGCCTGGCAGCACTCTTTAATAACCGAATAGGCCAGTTGCCACCTTTAGGTAAAATATTGAACCCTTTTTACGGAATATGGCAAAATGTTGAACGAAACAACGATTTTGCAGATGAGCATTTACTTATCAAAGGACTAAAAGATAGTGTTACAGTGCTATACGATGATCGCCTAGTACCTCATATACAGGCAAAAAATGATGAAGACCTATATTTTATACAGGGATATATTACAGCGAAACATCGTTTGTGGCAAATGGAAATCTCCACTCATGCAGCAGCAGGAAGATTGAGCGAAATAGTAGGTGAAAAAGCTTTAGATAATGACCGGTTAATGCGCAGGATAGGTATGGTCTATGGCGCTGAAAATGCCGAGAAGTTCATCGCTCAGGATGAACATAGCAAAAAGATGATTTTAGCTTTTTGTAATGGAATCAATGCTTACATCAACACATTAAAGCCAAAAGATTATCCGATAGAATATAAATTACTTGACTACCGTCCGGAGGAATGGACTTCCATAAAAGTGGCTCTGCTACTGAAAAATATGGCCAACATGCTTAGCGTTTTTGAATATGATATTCATAATACTGCTTTTGTAAACAGATACGGAATAGAAAGCTTCCGTAAACTCTACCCTGATTTTATTGCTGATGAAGACCCTATTATATCGGATTCAGAAATTGAACAAAAAATGGCTTCGGTTCGCTATCCGAATTTGATCTTTGAAGACAAAGCCGGTATGGGGAATGAAAAGCGCTCTTTGCCGCTAAATACAGACTTTTTTCCCAAAGAAAACTCTTTAGCCCGAGAAAAAGCTTTTGTTCCATCATCTGAAGTAATCAGCGAAGCTCTCCTTGGTTCCAACAACTGGGCTGTGCATGGAAACAAAACCGCCGGAGGTAAACCAATACTATGTAATGATCCTCATTTGAAGCTTTCTCTGCCTTCTATCTGGTATGAGATGCACCTTACTGCTCCCGGTGTAAATGTATATGGAGTATCATTGCCCGGTGCGCCGGGAATAATTATTGGCTTTAATGATAGTATAGCATGGGGCGTGACCAATGCAGGCCGCGATGTGCGCGACTGGTATAAAATTTATTTTAAAGATAATTCGCGCTCATACTATATGCTCGATAGTTCATGGCAGCCCACAACCTTCAGGATTGAAACTTTTAAGGTGCGTGGAGAATCTGACTTTTTTGACACTATTGTGTTTACGCATTTCGGGCCGGTGGTATATGATCGTAACTATACCGATTCGACGATTAGAGAAAATCTTGCCTTAAAATGGACAGCCCACCTGCCCTCCAATGAATTTCTCACCTTCCATTTGCTCAATCGCGCTAAAAACTATGAGGATTATCGGAAGGCTATACAATATTTTACCTGTCCTGCACAAAATTTTGTATTTGCCTCTGCTGCAGGCGACATAGCCATCACTCAGCAAGGGCGCTTTCCCGTTCGCGACAGAAACACCGAACAAGGAAAGTATGTTTTAGAGCCTCTGAAAAAAAACGATTGGAATGATTTTATTCCTTCGGAGCAAAATCCTTTTGAAAAAAATCCTTCTCGCGGCTTTGTTTCCAGCGCCAACCAGCATCCCACGTCTCAAAAATATATGCATTATTATCCGGGTGTTGGAGTATATGAAAATTACAGAAACAGAGTCATCAATAATATGCTACGAAACATGAAAAATATCAGTGCCCGCGATATGAAAAAGATGCAGAACAATAATTATTTTCTCTTAGCTGCAGAAGCGTTGCCTGTATTGATAGCATTATTAGATAAAAATCAATTAGATGAACAAGATAAAAAAATTCTGGAAACACTAGCGCAGTGGAATTATCACAATGAGCCGGATGTGCTTGCGCCCGTGTATTTCGAAATTTGGTGGAATGAGCTTCGCAGATTGCTTTTTGATGAAATGGCCGATCCCAAGAGTGCGCTCAAGCAACCTTCTTTTTACTCCATTGTACAGATGCTTAAAACAGATAGTACTTCTTCCTTTTACGACATAACTAGTACTGCAGAGATTGAAAACCGGAGTTCGATAGTTTTAAAGTCTTTTAAAATAATTGGCGAAAGCCTAAGAAGGAAAGAGTTTATAGAAGTGCGAGAACCTTATGCCAGAGATGTGCCACATAAAATTTCTGATCTTGAAAACCTCGACTGGGGAAAATATAAAGCTACCAAGATTGAGCATCTCGGCAGGATAGAGGCTTTCAGCAGGCGCAATGTTTACAACGGAGGTAATCTCGGCATCATCAATGCGACCAGCCCAACGCATGGCCCAAGTTGGCGGATGGTAGTAGATTTTAACGAGAGAAAAGCTTACGTGGTTTATCCCGGAGGCCAGAGCGGTAACCCTGCCAGTAGCTTTTACGATAATATGGTTGATACATGGGCTGCAGGCCAGTACTATACGGCATCTTTTTTTGGTGTCTTACCCAAAAAGAAATATCAGCAAACTTTTTCTCCGCGTTGAGCGCTAGTGATATTTTAAAAGTAGCTATCGTTGGCCCTGAAAGCACAGGGAAATCCAATCTTTCAGCGGCATTGGCCAAGCATTTTAACACCCTTTATGTGCCTGAGATGTCGCGGGTGTACCTGGAAAAACTGCAACGAAAATGGACTTATGAGGATGTATTGCACATCGCGCAGCTCCAGGTTCAGAAAGAAGATGAGCTGCTTCCTTTGGCAAACAGATTTCTTTTTTGCGACACAGAATTGATATGCATAAAAGTATGGCTTGACTATTATCGGCTACCTGTGCCTGAGTGGATTATAGCATCAATTTACAAAAGAAAGTATCACCTTTTTCTTTTGATGAACATAGACCTTCCATGGAGTCCCGATCCGCTGCGCGAAAACCCGCATGACCGTGATATACTTTTACATTCTTTTGTAACTCAACTGCAATTATTTGAAAAACCTTATGTTTTGATTTCAGGCAATCCATCAGAAAGATTTGTACAAGCTCTTCAAGCTATTAATATCCTTGAAAAGTCAATAGGTTCTTAATGAAAAGAAAATCTATGTAGCTCAAAAACCATTGTTGCTAACAGGGCAAGTTGTGTGAATTTTTCGCTGATAATCATTTTTTAGGTTAGTTTTGCCTCGCTCCCCAACAAAAGGAAAGATGCCGGAGCGGTCGAACGGGCACGCCTGGAGAGCGTGTGTACCCCTAAAGGGTACCGAGGGTTCGAATCCCTCTCTTTCCGCTTAATTCTTAGCTTAGAAGCTGGTTGCTCATGCGCCTGAAAACCGTTCTGATGCTTTTAATCATCTATTTTCAGGCATCAGGTCAATACCAAGGTTTACTATGGAGTGTAAGCGGCAAAGGGATTAAACAGCCGTGCTATGTGTTCGGCTCTATGCACACGGCAGACAGCAGAGTATTTTCAAAGCTCACTATACTCAAGGAAAGAATTTTTGAGTGTAAAGCATTTGCTGCAGAGATAAATCCTGATCCGAAAAACTTCGATTTTTCTATCCTTTCAAAACTATTAATGAAAGGAGACACAACACTTTCCATGTTATTCAGTACTGATGAATATGCAATGTTGGATTCTTTGGTGATGGAGTCAACGGGCCTTTCATTAGCTATGTTCGATAAAATGCAGCCCATAATAATGACTTTTATTTTGGGGCAAAGGGGCATGAATCAGGATAGCGACATTGCGCTCGACTGGTATTTGTTCAACATAGCTAAAAGTGCAAGGAAAAAAACGTTTGGCCTTGAAACAGTTGATGAACAATTGGAAGCAATGCAGGTATTGCCTTACACAGCGCAGGCACAGATGCTTCGCGATGAAATGCAATATTTGAATAATAGTGATATTGACACGCTGTTTCATTATTATATGAACGAGCAGCTTGATAGCTTACTTTCTTATTCGCGCAAGCGGCCTATGCCGGAACAGTTTGAGCTTTCGCTTATTACCCTGCGCAATCATCGGCTGGCTAAAAGAATGCACGCTCTTTTTCGCAAGCACAGTACTTTTTGTGTGGTAGGCGCATTACATCTGCCCGGTGAGCAAGGAATAATTTCCTTGCTAAGAAAAGAAGGCCTGATTGTTAAGCAGGTGAAATAATTTATTGTAACCTTGCACACCAAAATCAAAATCAATTTAAAATATGTATAAACTCTCTGAGGTGGCAGATATTTACGACAGCCACTTTAAAAAAGATGTATTTTCTTTTGAGCCGGTAAGTTTATATGAGCCAATCAATAAAACTATGGCAAACAGCGGCAAGCGAATACGCCCATTGCTTTTGCTGATGGCATGCGATCTTTTTGGCGGTAATATATATGATGCCCTCAATGCTGCCTTTGCCGTGGAGCTTTTTCACAATTTTACATTAGTTCATGATGATATTATGGATGAAGCTGAACTTAGGAGAGGCCGGCTCACGGTTTATAAAGAATATGGTTTAAACAAAGCAATTTTGATTGGCGATGCAATGCACCTTCATGCGCACCGCTACTTGCTGAAGGTGCCTGCCAACTGTTTTTCCGATGTAATGAATGTATTTAATAAAGCAGCCATTGAGATAATAGAAGGGCAGCAGTTAGATATGGATTTTGAAAGCCGAAATGACGTAACCGTTGAAGAGTATCTGAAAATGATTGAGTTTAAAACCTCTGTTTTGCTTGCTGCAGCTCTGCAAATGGGTGCAATCATTGGAGGGGCGTCTGCCGCTGAGCAAGAAAAAATTTATCGCTTTGGGCTGAATTTGGGTCTGGCCTTTCAGATTAAAGATGATTATCTTGATGCTTTCGGAGAAGGCGAAAAAGTAGGTAAGAGAATAGGTGGAGATATTTTAAGGAATAAAAAAACATTTCTTTGGATAACCGCCTGGAATCACGCTGACAAGGCGCAAAAAGAAATGCTTATATCTATGTTGGACGAAGAAAATGCCGACAAAAAGATCAACACCGTTTTAGACATTTATAACGCCCTTCGGGTAAAAGAAAAAGCTGAACAGGCTATAAATGAATTTTACAATAATGCTCTGGAAAGTTTAGAGCAGGTTCGCGTCAAAGAAGAATTTAAAGAGCCGCTGCATAGTATTGCTCGGATTTTGCACGAAAGAGATTTTTAGCGCGTTAGGCTATGCTTCCTAATTTTTAAGCATAAAAAATTTTTTTCATTCGTGAACTTTGAGCAATAATCTTTCTAAAGCATAGAAAACAGTAATTCCTAATGTATTAGCCAATATATCCCAAACGTCAAAGCTGCGTCCTTGAGTAAAGAAATGTTGTGCTACTTCAATAATAATCCCAAAAACCAAACAATAAACAAACACAAAAACCTTAACCCTTTTTAGCAGCATACCCATCGGAAGATACCTCCTCCAACCATAAAGCATAAGCGCATACAGTATCCCGTATAAAATCAGGTGTACCGCTTTGTCTAAATGAGGAATCGTATAAGAAGGAAAGCGATTGGGCGGGGAGAGAGAAAGATATATTATCAACCCCATCCACAATATATATGGAATATGAAATATCAAGCTATGCTTTATTGCTTCGCTTTATTTAATTCTTCAAAAGGGATAACGGCCATTGTAGCAGAGCCTTTTGCAACGATGATTTTTTCTCCGCTCTTATCAAGGTACCAAATTTCTCCCTCACAAAAATGAAAGCGTTTCCCAGGCTTAATAACCCATCCCTGAGCAAAGTATTTTGTACCCATCCCTCTGTTAAGATATGAAATTTTTGCCTCTACAGTAAATACAAGATCGCCCTCGCGCACCAGGCTGTATGCAGCAAAACCTTCTACAATATCCAGTATTGCAGAGCTGATACCGCCGTGCAGATAACCATTTTGCTGTTGATGATATGACTTAAACTCCAACTCTCCGCTAATGCGCCCGGCTTCTATTTCTGTTATTTCAAATCCTAAATAGGGCATGAACTTATTAGCCTCTATTCTTTTTTGAACGTAAGATTTAAAATTTGGATTTAGGCTTATCATGCGGGCTAACATAGCTGTTTTGCATTCGCCCTGCAACTTATCATTTCGATTTACACGATTATATTTTCAGGAACGATGAAGCTCAATAATTGTAATTTCTGGTAATATGCCTACTCTGCCGGGATAACCAATAAAGCCAAAGCCTCGATTTACGTATAAATACTGACTGCCTTCGCTGTACAAGCCTGCCCACTGTTTGTAGGCTAATTGTACCGGACTCCATTTGATAAAACGACTCTCTATGCCAAACTGAAATCCGTGAGTGTGCCCGCTCAATGTCAAGTCAATGTCTGGAAAATACGGACGCACTTCCGCATCCCAGTGCGAGGGGTCGTGGCTAAGCAGGATTTTAAAAGGCGCACCCTCTGCACCTTTCATAGCTTTACCGAGGTTTCCATAACGGGGAAAATGAAGACGGGCGCTCCAGTTTTCGCAACCCAACACAGCCAGTTGAGATCCATCTTTTTCAATGAGTTTGTTTTCGTTGAGCAGAATATGCCAACCCATGTCTTTGTGCCACTGCAGAAGTTTTTGAAAGTTAGCCTGTTTTTCTTTCAGGCTATTCCAAGCCACATAGTCTCCATAATCGTGATTGCCCGTTATGCTTAAAACACCATGAACGGCTGTAAGACGCGAAAATATTTCAGCATATTCAGAAATTTCATCTGCTACATGATTCACCAAATCTCCGGTAAAAACAATCAAATCCGGATGTAAAGCATTTATTTTTTCTATGGCATGTAGTACCGGCTCTTTGCGCGTCAACGAACCGGAGTGAATATCGCTTAATTGCACAATTGTAAATCCGTCAAAAGCAGCGGGAAGGTGGCTAAAAGAAAGCCTTACCCGCCTGAATTGATAGTTGTATGCGTTGTTGATTGCCCCGAATATCAAAGCGCCGGCAGGTACAGATGCACTTACAATAGCAGTTTTTTGGATAAACTCGCTCCGCTTCATGGGAGTGCCTGAAAAATTATTTTCTGAACCGCTAAAAAATTTCTTAGTAGAGAAGCGAAAAATTCGGTAAATATCTTCAGTGAGAAGAAAGCATAAGGCCACAAATTTCCATGCAGCTAGGGCAATAAACAATACTGCAAAAATGCTCTTGATCTCCTGATAGGCAGGGCGAAATCCCCAATACCGATAGGAAATAAAATATATCCAAAGAACAGCATTTATTACTAAGTATGAATATAGAATTAATACGCTCAGCGCACCTCTGAAGCGCATCGAGGCTTGTTTTACCAACAAAAAGCCGTAATATTCTGATAAAACAACAAATATCAGCGCGACTATTGCAATCATTCCTTATGTTTGCTCATCTTTATTAATACAAACTTAAGGCTACTTAGTTTTCCCGACTTTAAATTATTGTTGAGAAACATTTTCGCTGAATGTACTTTCTGAAAATTATCCTCGCCTTTCAAGTAGCTAATTTGTTTTGTGTAGCCGGCTTCGCTCAGCTACTTTCTAAAAAGAACAACTTTACACGTTGCGACACGCTCAGAGGCAGCCTCCGCCCGGAAAGGACATGTTTTGATGTAACGTATTATTCGCTCGAAGTTGTTCTCGATACTGCAAAAAAATATATATCAGGTTGGAACGATATACATTATCGCATCGAAGAAGATTTCGATGTGTTTCAAATAGATTTATTCAGCAATATGATTATTGACAGGATAGAGTATGAAGGACAGATTTTGGATTACCAGCGAGAATGCGATGCGGTATTTGTCTATTTCAATAAAGTTCGAAGGCAACAAAAAGGAAATCATGGACACATCCGTGTGGTTTACAGAGGCGCTCCCATGATAGCACGTCAACCGCCATGGGATGGAGGTTTTACCTGGGCTTACGACAAGCAAGATAAACCCTTCGTTGCTACTTCGGTTCAGGGGATAGGAGCTAGCTTATGGTATCCCTGCAAAGATTATCTTGGCGATGAGCCGGATAGTATGCGGATTGCGATTACTTGCCCCTTGAATCTTGCGGCAGTTAGCAATGGTACACTTGAAAAGATTGATACTTTACAAGGCTACTCGCACAGGTGGCAATGGAAAGTAACCTATCCAATCAACTCATATAATGTCACCTTAAATGTAGCCGATTACGACACTATAAAAGATGAATTTATTTACTCAGATGGAGAGAAACTCTCGCTCATTTATTACATTTTGAGATATAATAAACAGAAGGCTAAGACACACTTTGAGCAGGTTAAGCCTATGCTGGCTTGTTATGAAAAATATCTTGGAAAATACCCTTTTATGAGGGATGGATATAAATTAGTGGAAACCCCCTTTTTAGGAATGGAACATCAAAGCGCTATCGCTTATGGAAATGGTTACAAGGGAGGTTACAGCGGTATTGATTTTTCCCGCATTGGTTTGATGTTTGATTATATCATCATTCACGAGAGCGGCCACGAGTGGTGGGGCAACAGCGTCAGTTGCAGTGACCTTGCAGATATGTGGATACACGAAAGTTTCTGCACATATACTGAAGCTATTTACGTAGAATGTATGCATAACTATGAAACAGCGCTTAGATATATCAATGCAAAGAAAAACTCAGTTGGAAATAAATCTCCCATCATCGGAGTATATGGGGTGAACCAAGAAGGGGACCACGATATGTACAGTAAAGGAAGCCTCATCTTGAACACCTTCAGGCATGTTTTGGGAAATGATGAATTGTGGTGGCGACTCATAAAAAATATTTCGGATACTACGTTTAAATTAAAGAACACCAACGCAAACGAGCTCCTCTCGCATATAAACAATTACACAGGTTTTGATTTTACCGCTATGTTTAATCAGTATTTCCGACATGCAGGAATACCCGTTTTTGAATATTCGCTGAAGCGAATCAAAGGGAATAAATATGAATTGTCCTATCGTTGGAAAGCCGATGTTAAAAATTTTTCCATGCCATGTTTTATCAAAGTTGGAAAAAAAGATCCGATACGATTACCATGCACAACGGTGCTTCAGAAAATGCAACTAAAGATGAAACTGAACGAAAAATTTGTAGTGATGGAGGATTGGATTTATGTTGGTGTAAAAAAATTCAGCGAGATCTGATGTTCTGCTGACCATATAAAATAATACTGAACTTTTATTATTTACTTACAATAAAAAATTCATTGCTGAAGCTTGAACAATTTTACTCCGGCAAAACATTGCTTATAATCGCAATAACCAGGCAGATTCTTCTTTCTGTTTGGCCATTTGCAAGATTCGAAGCGCTTCTTGCTTTTCGTTTGAAGCGAAAAACCCAACAAGTGTGAACTGATTTCGCGAAAGTTTCACTACCTTGGTTTTGTCTCCAATCTCTTCCTGCAGTTCGCTATATAATTTTTCGGCATTTTGGGGTTTAGTAAATGCTCCTGCAATAATAAAGTATCCCTTAAGTGCGCCCTGCAGCTCATTCTCATCGGTTTTGTTTTGCATAAGGCTCATGTGAGCATTTTCAAGCGATGAATTGTTTGATGTAGCTAATTCCGAACTTTTAATATTTGTACCCGATGAATCATGTGAAGTTTTTTGAGAGATTTGCTTTAAAGAAGAATCAATCTCCGGAGCCAGAGAAGCATTATTTATATGAGCAGGCCGAGGCAATAAAAAATGGAAAACCAAAGAAGTAATTATGGCCAACAATAAAATGGCTGCCGCTGCGTAACCCACAAAAAATCTCCTTTGTTTTGTTTTCGCTCTTTTTGGTTTTTCTTCTTTTTCTTCTAAACAAGGAGCCACATGATGTGCTGATAATTCCTGCTTTCGTATAGTGTTAGCCTTGACAGGGACTAATCCGAAAAATTCATCGAAATCAAACGTCTGCTTGTTATAATTAAATTGTATGTTTCCTTCGGCATCGGCAGAAAGTGTTCCAAGCCGGCCTAAATATACGTATTCTTTCTGTTGCAGCAGAGCTAACGCTGTATTTACAAAGCTGTCCACCGCTGCTTTAGCTTCCTTAAAACTAATATTTTCTCTACGCGACAACTCATGGATAAGCAGCCCATCGTTGACATTTAGCCGAATATTAAATGAAAAAGTTTTCTCAGGCGGATAAATACTTCCATCTTCACTTATTGTTGCTTTTTTTCTGTGAACGATGAAACCACCCAAGCCCGGAACAATCACACAATCATGTTCCTGGAGCAATTCGCATATAAGAGAAGCAATAGACATTCCGAAAACAAATTACGCAACAATAATTTAACATTTTATTTGCTAATCCAATATTTGTGCAATGATTGTGGACAACACCTCCTGAGTGCACATTTTATCAACACTCAACTAACCTTTTTCAAGCCTTTATTCACCCGGGCGATAGATGCGCAAAGCTTTTTTAAAAATTTCGTCCATATCGAGAGTGGCAGTTTTAAACTGCTCTTTTACAAAAAGCTCCATCTGATCGGTATAATGCCGGCTTTCAGGCCTTGCACTGTTTCCAAAAGCATTTACGGATTGTATTTCTACTTTGCCATCAAGCCCAAATTTTGCCAAAATTGTTAGTCCATCTCCATTTACGGATTTATATATTCCTCTTTTTTTGTCTATTAGCTTCGGGTCTGCTGCCCTGCATACTTCGCGCATACCGCTGGCCGGGTAGGATTTGTCTCCTCTTTGATGTCTGAACATCTCACCCATCGGAATATCCAATCTTCCGTGGGTTTTCAGCAGAAACTTTTTTGCCAGACGCACAATTTCTACACATGCTTCTTCGCTCAGTGGTTGTCTCTGTACCATTAGATATGCAAAGGGGCATCTGAATTTTTTGACCAATAAGTCGTGTATCACTAAAATTAAACTGGCTTGCCGGTTGTCGGGAGTCGCTTCAAGGTTCCATTTTTTTATAATTTCAATTGCATCAGCAATATCTGGATATTTAGAGGGGTCAAGGTGATACAGATGGTAAAAGTTGCGTTGATATGCCCCATGGAAGCTGTAACGTTTATCGTATTTTATACGCAAAAGGTCTTTCCATGAAATAGGGCCTTCTATAGAGTCAAACATCTCTTTCATGCGCTCACCGCGGTTGTAGTTAAATCGTTGCAGGCCTACAAAATTTCCCTTCCATTCGCATGAATCACCTGTTACGTGCAGCGGTGTTTGATTACAATTTTGAATATATCCGCAAGATGGATTCAATATATGTGGTTTGTGCTCAAATGGTACTAAGGAGGTCCATTTATAAACAGACGAAGTTCCTTCAATAGGGTTTTTCCAGTTTAGTGCAGGATTGCGCAGAGGTATGCGGCCGCTGCTGTGGTAATAAATATTGCCCTTAACATCTGCATACATAACATTAAAAAGCGGCACTGCTTCGTAGCGCAGTGCTGCTTCAAACTCTGCCAGGTTCTTTGCTTTGTTCATGCGATACCATTGTTCAGGCACTCGAATATCCTCGTAAGAAGGGAAGCGGATAGCATAATACCCTTTTGAAGTCTTTAGCACCGGGCCGTATTCACATCTGTAAAACTTTTTGCTTACGGGAAGAATCAACCCGCCGAACTTTAGATTCAGGCGTGCCTTACATCGGATAAGTTTTTTATAACTTCCATCGTACAGGTATTTACCTTTTTTTACAGAAAGGCGGTAAATGTCGCCGAAGTTGTGATAGTTCGTGGTATGCGCCCAGCCAAGATATTCATTTACTCCAAGAAATATTGTAGTTCCACCGGGAAAGAGCCCTCCGGTAATATTCCACCCTTCATCACTCTTGATATGTGCTTCATACCAACTGAAACGGCCTTCCAGCGGTTGATGGGAATTGATTACCAACCACGCTTTGCTGTCTTCTGTTCTTATTGGCGAAACGGCAATGGAATTTGAGCCAAAGTCGTTTAACGAACTAAAGTCTTCTATTCTTCCTTCGCGAATGGCGCGAAGAGCCATACCAACTCCCGCAAAGAGTGAAGTGGTGAGTACGCTGCCTTTAATCAGGTCTTTCGGGGTAAATGGGAACGCTTTTTTACATAATATTTCATCGGGGTATTTCTTCGCATAGTCGTTTACTCCATCTATGTATGCTTCAACTACCTTTTTGAAATCTTCGGAAAGAGCACTCTCATACTTCGTTTCAACTAATTCGTCAATGCCTAAAAATTGTAATCCGAAATCAAATATGACACCTTCTTTACCGGTTACCCGACCCAGCATATTTTTTCCTGAAAGCAAAGCCTGTTGTACGCCTGTGAAGTCATCTTCGCAATGCGCCCATGCAAGGCCATAAGCAGCATCGGCATCTGTTTTTCCATAAATATGCGGCACGCCGAAACTGTCGCGTGCTATCTGAACCTGGTAATTATGTGTCTGACAATAACATTTAAAAATTATACAAGGTGGAGTAACTAAAAAGAATATGATTACGGCTACAGTTCGAAAAATTTTTAATGACATTTTTATTGCTTTACAAAAGATTTGTTGTTCATTTTCTGAGCGGTTTTAATTTGCATAACATAACATCCCTGCTTTAAAAAAGAAAAATCAAGTAAAGATTGCGAAGATGATACTTTGCCATGCCACACCATTTTCCCTAGAGCATCAAACACATTGATTTCAGCGGCTGCGTCTTCTTGTAGTTTTAAATAATATATTCCATTGCCTGGATTTGGATAAAGCTCAACACCTTCGCTGCGAGTATCTGAAACGTAAAGGCTTCCGGTAACGGTTAATAATGCCTTGTTGGAGGATGTAGAACGATCGCAAGAAGTGTTCACTTCGCAGAAGTATCTGTTGCCGTTTAGGGCAGTTGTGGTATTGATTCGCAAAGTTGAAGAGTAAGCTCCGGAATGTATGCTATCGTCAACCACGTTGAATGTTATGCCATTCTTTTCATATTTCCACTGGTAGCCTTTTTTTGCCTGTTCCTGTGTCTGCAATAGAAAATACCACCACTTCTCCTGCCTGTACGCTGGTGTCGTTCAGTGTATTGATAATAGCCACATTGCCGGTAGTGTCATCGAATCTGGGACTTTGAAGCACAAGCGGATTGCTCTCGTTTCCGGCCTCATCATAAGCAATTATTTCAAAAGTATTAAAAGAGCAGAGGTTTGGCCCGTTTTTAACATCCAATATAGGATGATTGACTTTTGCAAAAGGTTTACCATCTGCTTTTAAAATATACCCCTTTACGCCAAAATTATCCAATGGTTCCTGCCACGAAAGGGTATAGGTGTTTGGCCCTGAAATATCTGCCCACTCTCCGCGAGGTGGCGCAGCCGAAGGAGTATTATCGCCAGGCGCAAACACAAACACTCTGCTTCTTTTGAAAATTTCTCCCGCGATTCTAAATCTGTTATTACCTAAAGCTACAAGACCTTGCAGAGGAATCTTGCCTGAGCTTGTCTGCTCATATATGTTACTAGGTTGAACCCAATCCGGAAGTTCAAATTCAATGGAAAAATTTTTTCGCCATATATCGCTTCTCCATTCCTGATTAATAATATTCACCGGAGTGTAATCTATCGAATCATTCAATACTATGATAATGGCATAGTCCTTTCCCACCAGCATTCTCGATTCCACATCGCCTTGATAAGATGTTTTGATGTTATTTATCGGCTCGGCAAATAAGAGCAGATTTTTTATAGGGTTTGTTTGCTGAACCAATAATTTGGCTTCATTCCACTGTTTGGGAAAATCTGAAGGCGTAGAAGGTTTGGCGCAGAAAAAGTCTATCCCTTTAGCGCCACTCATGATATGTGCCCAGTATTGAAAATTGATAATATAATCTTCGGGTTGAAATCTCCATGTGCCTTTTACCGCAAGTTGGCACCACGAGCGCAGTCTGCGCGGCTCAGTGTTAAACTTGAGCGCCTCTGTATATTCTATTGCTTCGCGTGGGCTGCCCTCGCGCGTAATCCAGGAAAGCGGTATTACGTTGGGAGCGCCATTGTCTGTGTAATGATCCATACTTACTACATCGGCATACCATCCGTAGCGCTGATATTTTTTTTGAGTGCATAAGTTCACATAACTGGGCGTGTTAGGGTCGTTTTCCCAGTAGATGTTGTTTTTTAGGAGTTGCGTATCTATGTTTTTATTATTTAAATCGGGCTCATCGTCAATGCTCCAGTAAAGTACAAACTCGCTTTGTGCGTGTTGCTTTACCGTATTAGCCATGTTATTCAGCGAAGGCTCCCACATAGCCTTATAAAAATATTCCTGATGTGCGTCTTGCATTAGTATTGGGTTACCGGGGCCGTGCACGGCTGTCAAACCTAATTGCCTTAATGTTTTTCTGCCTTCTTCTTTATCTGGATTGAAAAGCGGACTGTCCCATGTGCCATAAGAAAAGTCCGGTGGTACTAAACGAACAAAGCAGGCAATATTGTAGGGCTTAGAATTGTTTTTTTCAAGAACAGTTATCTTTAACATCAAAGGGCTCAATGGCTCAAAATTTTTTGAAGAATTGAGTTCGATAATTTTTATTCCACCGGGTTTTATTTCATTTCCTCCAATTAGTCGGATGTTTGGATTATTCAATGAATAAGTTGTTTGATTTAGAGAAAATGATAATAGCTGGTAAGTGTTGTTTGTTTCATTTCTTAAATAAATGTTTAGTGCAGAAAGGGAATGATTCGGAATAATGTTGGCTATTTTTACAGGCGCTTGTTTCAATAACAAATTTCTGGAAGCAGTATGCCCATTTTTTGTAAGCACATTTACTTTAAGATTTTTTCCATCGCTAAACGCATTTAATTGCGATTTAATCACTACTGCTGCCTCGCGGGATGCAGAAGGGATAGCATCTAATGTTTTTGGCCATACATACCACCACGTCTTTTGAATTAGAGTGTCTCCTTTATCATTGCAAACAGAAATAGAAACGATGCTATCAGCAACGGGAGATAAGTTGCTCACAAAAATGGTGAGTATTCCTCCGCTATCTGGGTCATTCGTATTCTCCAGCGCTCCAAATTCTTCTCCCACCACAGATGGCTGGAAATGAAAAAAACTATCTACAACTATCTGGCTATTTACTGCCCATCCCCAAAAAACTGCTACTGTAAAAAACAATATTATTTTGCTCATGAAATTTAAAGTTCAGTTTCGCTCTAAAATAATGAAGCTTAAGTATAACGCTCGAAATCATAAAACAGAAACGAGTTTTTATTAAATAATATTTCAGGTTTTAAAGGCATGAGGTTCTTCCGCCATCTACAGGAAGATTAATCCCTGTGATATATGATGCAGCAGGTGTGCATAGAAATGCCACTGCAGCAGCTATTTCCTCCGGCCGCCCAAAACGCCGCATAGGGATTTCTCCTTTGAGTTTTTGTTCGTAATCGCGCAGCGGTATCTGTAGTTGAGCGCTGTTTTTTTCTATAAGTTGTTTCAACCGGTCGGTTTCAGTTGCACCGGGTAAGACATTATTTACTGTGATTCCGAATTCAGCCAGTTCGTTAGATAAAGTCTTTGCCCAGTTGGCAACCGCAGCGCGGACTGTGTTGCTCACTCCAAGATTGGGCAGAGGTTGTTTCACAGAGGTGGATATAATATTCACAATTCTTCCGTAGCTGAGTTGTTTCATGTCTTCTACGAATAATTGCGTAAGCAAATGGTTGCATATAACGTGTGCTTCAAAAGCCTGTATGAAATCCTTTTCTTTAGCTTCTGTAATTTTTCCCGAAGGAGGGCCACCTGTATTGTTTACAAGTATGCTGTATGTTTTTGCCGTTTTTCGCTTGTGGCGCTCAACCGTGTTTTTTAATTTTTCTGGTTCTGCATAATCAACTACTACATAATCGTGCCTTTGTTCTGCTTTGCTGATAAAGCTCAGGTCAATAATATTTTGCATGAGATCGGTTTCGGTGCGCCCTGCCAACGTTACGTTGGCGCCCAACTTTGCCAAAGCAAAAGCAACGGCTTTTCCAATGCCTTTGCTGCTGCCGCCAACAAAAGCATTTTTTCCCGATAGCGAAACATCCATGATCAATCAAATTTTACAATACGCTCTAAAGTAGCGTATTTTTCTTCACTGATGCGAATGATGTATTCTCCTTTTGCTAAATGGAGCTGGAGTGCGTTAATTTCTACTTGTTGAGGCCCGGCATCAAAAAGGCGATCGGCTAACAGCAGATTTCTGCGGCCGTCAATGCTAAACAACTCAATGCGAAGATTAGTCTGCTCTGATAGGTTGAAGTTGAGGACTGCATTTTGTGAAAAAGGATTGGGCACCACTCGGATATCGCTTACATTTCGGGGTATAGGATTATCATTTACTCCAGAAGCAGTTGATGATTGTTTAACTATTGCAAACTTATCTTTTATTTCTCCTTCAGCAGTTAGGTAGCGCCCGGTAAGAACATTTCCATCTACTTCAAAAACAAATGATCCGTGCACTCCATCACCTCCATCCCAATAAAACATAGCCGGGTGTGGCTTGCCTTCATTAAAAGGAGGATCAGAAGCCTGGCTACCTCCATTTCCTGAAATCACATAAACAGTACCCCGATTTTTGTTAGGGCCATCAGTATATTTGATGTAAGCCTCACCGAGGTCGGGATTTCCGCTTTTGCCATTTACAATGTGCTGCTGTGGGTTGAAGGTATTAGAAAGTCCTGTGTGGCCTTTAATAAGGTATGAACGTTCATAATTGTGGCTGTGTCCGTTTACTACCATATCTACACCATATTGCTCCAATACCGGCACGATATTTTGCCGCATAGCCTTCATGTAAATCTCCCATGCTTTATCGGAATCGTGAGAGCCTTTGGAAAATGGCGGTTGATGCCAAAATACAATCACCCATGGAAGCGTATTCTGCTCTAAATCTTGAATCAGCCATTGCCGCAAAGGGGAGTTTTGAAATCCGTTAGTGTATGCGCCAATCCAGTCATACGCTGCGGTGGGTGAGCCTATTTCAGAATTTAATGAAATAAAATG
>JAVQWQ010000021.1:0-22653 GCA_033578915.1 Chitinophagales bacterium
AATACCAGGAATCATTACTTGAGGCAGATAAGTTGAAAGAAGAACTTCTCGAATATAACAGAATGCACTACGCCAAATTTATTTTCTTCTATTATAATGCATTGTACATGAACTATGCAAAAATAGATATGAATAGAGCGATAGAGGCTTTGGACTCGCTGGAGAGAGAGATGAAAAAATTAAGAAATGCTTACTATGAACAATTTATTCTTCTTAATAAATCAACATTACTTTTTGAACTTAATCGTTTTGACGAAGCCATAAGGATGCTTGCCAGACTCTATATCAATGATAGTTACCAAAAAGCTTCAGACAGTTTTAAACTAAAAATTAACACTGCGGAACTTATTATGCAGTGGGAAAGCGGAGACATGGGAGTATTTAAAAAAAGGCTTAAACAGGTAAGAAAAACTTTTGAAATTTCTTTGAGTAAAAAAGAGAATATTTATGACAAAATATTTTTGGATATTATAGAAGAAATGAGTAAAGAAGGATGGGAAAAGAATCATAAACTGATAAAAAAGGCTAAGCAATTTATATCAACTCTTGAAAAAAACGAAGCAGAAGATACAGGATTGCTTAATTATGCCAGATGGTTAAAAAGTAAATTCTCAATAATATAATGCATGTTGAATGCGTAAGAATATTGAAATAATTATTTTGAAACTAACATACCTCGACAGTAAATTTGAAGTATAAACATTTACTTATGAAAACAAGATTAACATACCTCAGAACACTAATAGGCTTTATTACGATAGTGATGTTGGGAAGAGAAGTTCAGTCCCAGTACATCTGCGGCGCAGACTTCCTATGGAATGTCAACCAAAATAATGGCACTGTTAATTTTCTAGATTATTCATTTGTTACTCCCGGTTACACTACCCAAAGCTGGAGCTGGAATTTTGGAGACGGAAGCACCAGCACGCTAAAAAATCCAACCAAAACGTACTCACGTCCTGGTACCTACACAGTTTGCCTCAAAATAGTTACTAAGGACTCTGCAAATAATTTTTGTATAGACAGCGTATGCCATCTGGTAACCTGGCATTGCCAGAACAACATTCAGGGTTCCTGGAATTATTCAATAAATGGGAATACTGTAAGTTTTACTGCCAACTATAACAGTAATAGCATGCCGGTATCTTATCTCTGGAAATTTACTAACACAGATAGCTCAACACAAAAAAATCCTGTGTTTACATTTCCGGGGCCTGGAAACTACAATGTTTGCCTGAGAGTGAAAGACAATTTTGGTTGCTTTAGGACAGAATGTAAGACTATTAGCATCTCTCCGCCTCACCAAGGCTGCAACCTTAAAGCGGATTTTTATTACAGTTTTTATAACCCCGCTATTATAACTTTATTTTCCAATGATAGTTTCTTCCCTCCCGGAAGCTCAATAACTAATACCTGGTACATAGGAAACAACCAAATTGCAAGCTGTAACGGAGCGGAGTGCTCTGCAGATTTCTATACGGTTGGTTATGGAGGTAATCATACTATTTGTATGGTTGCAAAGGTCAATGGTTACAATTGTGCCGATACGATATGTAAAACAATAAACTTATCCTGCCCTATTTCTGCATATTTCAACTATGCGGATAGCGGTAACTTGAAGGTCGGATTCTTCCCCTCCGCTCTTACCAACAATTACTTTTTCTGGGATTTTGGAGATGGCAACACATCAACGTTGCCCTATACATCTCATACCTACGCTGCACCCGGGACATACACTGTGTGTCTTCGCGTTGCTTTTCTGAATAATCCCGGTTGTGCAGATACATTTTGCAGAACTATTACAGTAACAGGGAATAACTCCGGTTGTGGCTTATCAGCCATAATTTACCAAACATTAAATCAACAAAACCAGGTTGTATTGGAAGCAATACCTACTGGAGGATGCTTGCCAATGAAGTATAGATGGAGTACCGGTGATTCAAGTAATTATGTAATCGTTCCACCACAATTTTATAATACTACCTATGCTGTTACAGTAACCGATTGCAACGGGTGTACCGCCGTAGCCAGTACTATCGTATCGCCTCCGGTAAATTCACAATTATGCGGATTAGTTTTCTTTGATGACAATGGAAACTACCTCATGGATTCTATAGAAAACGGGATGAGAGCAAGAATAACAATCTCAAGGCCCGGAAGTGTAACACATGTTTTCAGTGATTCCATTACGGGATTTTGGCAAGCTCAGGTGCAACCCGGAACATACACAGTTTGTGTCTCGCTTGTTAATAACAATCAACAAGGTTTGATAAGCACTTTTCCTTTTGGATCACCAAACAACAATACTTCACAGCCCCCGGGTTGCTATACCATAACTATTGGTCCTAATCAAACTATATGCGATCTCAACTTTGGATTCAAAAACAATAAGGCACAAATATGCGGCTATGTATATCTTGACTTAAACAATAACAATGTGAAAGATTCTACCGAGCCGGCTGTTGCGGGGCAGAGAGTATATCTTGGTTCGCAGAGTGTATTTTCAAACAGCGCAGGCTATTATGTGTTTTTCGTTGCGCCCGGCACACATACCATCACCTTCACACCAAGTTCTCCATTCCAGGGGTATGCTTCAAATCCGGCCAGTTATACCATCAATGCCACATCTATTGGGCAATCTTATTGTAACAACAACTTTGGCATACAAGTTCCATCAGGGCAGTGCGATGCAGCGGTAGATATATCCCCAATCAGCACCGTAACCCCCGGATTTAACGCTTACTACACCATAAGAGTTTACAATCTGAACGGTGTGGCTACAGGCGGCTTACTTACTTTCAATTTTGAGCCGGGACTTATCTTTTTAAGTGCAACTCCCCCTCCTGCTTCGTACAGCAACAGTTCGGCTACTGTAACATGGAATATTAATAACATTCTTCCGGGTACATATAAAACATTTAATGTGAAATTTATCACACCCACAAATTTCCAGCTTGGTAAGCCTGTATTCAGCTTTGCAGAATTTACTTCAAACGGTAATTGTACAGAGGCTACATTAGCTAACAATATAGACACCACTCACCAAACAGTTGTGGGTTCATACGATCCTAATGATAAACACGTTTCTCCGGAAGGGAATATTCCTAACAACGAACAAGAACTTGTTTACACTATTCGTTTTCAAAATACAGGAACTGCACCTGCTGTAAACGTTGTAATTCACGACACGCTCCATCCGCAACTTAACTGGAACACTTTCCGGGTTAAGTCATTTAGCCATAGCTGTAATGTTGTCCGCGAGGGGGCATTCGTCTCATTTGTGTTCAATAATATCATGCTGCCCGATAGTAATACAAATGAGCCTGAAAGCCACGGATATGTTTCTTATGCTATCAAAGCCAAGCCGAACCTTCCAAATGGTACTTTGATAACAAACCGCGCTGCTATTTACTTTGACTTCAATGAACCGGTTATTACCAACACCACTATCAATAGGATATTCATTCCGCTAAACATAACAGATGTAAACGGGCGCCAGCCTACTATAATAGTTGCACCTAATCCTTTCAGAGAGCATATCAATATTCTGATTAAAGACGAGATAAAAGAGGCAGTAAATATCATCATACGGGATGTTACTGGCAGGGTAATACACGAAAGTGTTTCTCACTCTTCTTTAACGCGAATAGAGCTTCCGAATATTCAAAATGGAATATACCTGTATGAAGTTAAACGAGGTGAGCAACTCATCGGACACGGCAAGCTTATTGCCAAATAAAAGTTGCAATTTTCTGTTCAGAAGAGGGCTCAGTTTCGGCCCTCTTTTTTTTACTTAAATTACAATGAAAAATGAAAATCAATTTCCAACCGGACGCAGGGGCTTTCCAACGGGAATTTCAAAAAAAGTGCCATTGTTATACACTAAATGTCCATTAACCAAGGTCTTTACAACTTTTCCCGTAAAGGTCTCTCCTTCTAACGGGCTCCAGCCACATTTGTAAAATGTGTTTTCGGCTGTCACTTTCCAGATTCTTGAAAGATCAATCATTGCAAGGTCGGCATAATAACCTTCATACGCAAATCCTCTATCTTTCAGGCGATACAGCACTGCAGGGCTATGACACATCTTGCCAACGATTTTTTCAAGAGATATTTTACCTGCATGATAAAACGACAACATGATATTAAGCGAATGCTGAATGATAGGTGCACCGGACATTGATTGAAAATATGGCCTATTTTTTTCTTCCCAGGTATGAGGCGCATGGTCAGTAGTAACAATATCTATCTTATCGTCCAACAAGGCTTGAAACAAGCCTTCTTTGTCGGCAGCCGTCTTGATAGCGGGATTCCATTTGATTTTTTTTCCTAAGCGTGCATAATCCTTTTCGTCAAACCAGAGATGATGTACAGAAACTTCAGTGGTAATCTTTTTTTCGCCAAGCGGCAGGGTATTGTCAAACAAGGCCGTTTCGCGAGCGGTAGAGAGATGAAGAATATGCAATCTTGCCCCATATCGTTGAGCAAGTTTTACGGCTTCCTGTGTTGCTAAAAAACAGGCTTCCTCGCTTCTGATTTGCGGATGAAGTTCAACGGGAATGTCCTCTCCATATTTTTCTCTAAAGCGACTCTCGTTTTCTTCAATAATTTTTTCTTTTTCTGAATGAATGGCAATGAGTGCCGAACACCCTGAAAACAATTTTTCCAGGACCTGAGGATTGTCGGCTAAAAGATTGCCTTTACCTGAAAAGTACAATCCATCATCGGTAACACCTAACAAATTGCTGGTATCTTGCTGCAGTACATAATCCAGATTTTCAGCATTCACTCCCAGCAAAAAACCAAAGTTGGCAAGAGATTTGCGTGCTGCAATTTCATACTTTTGTTCCAGCAATTCGATAGAGAGCGTGTTTGGCTTAGTGTTGGGCATGTCTATAAAAGAAGTAACGCCACCGGCCACCGCAGCGCGCGATTCGGATTGTATGTCGGCTTTGTGTGTCAATCCGGGGTCGCGAAAATGCACCTGAGCATCTATTATCCCTGGAATGATGAAAAGACCGTCTGCAGCTACTTCTTCCGCTTTAAATTTTACATCAAATGATGAATCTATTCGCTCTATTCGCTCTTTACGGATAAGAATATCGGTGTAAATAGTTTTTCCATCATTTACTAATGCCGCATTTCTGATGATTGTAGCCATAAAATTTATTTATATAAATCTCAATCCGAATTCTTCAACCAGCGCACGATAAACTTTGCTTACCGGCAATCCTACCACATTAAAATAATCTCCTTCAAAGCGACTAATTCCGATAGCCCCAATCCATTCCTGACAGGCATAGCTGCCTGCTTTATCAAAAGGCCTATAGTGAGATACATAGTAGTTAATCTGTTCATCCGTAAGCGGATAAAAGGTAACTTTTGTGGTTTCTGAAAAAACAACCTCTTTTTCTTTAGAATACAAGCATACTCCCGTAATCACTTCATGTGTTCTCCCGCTCAGCAATTTCAGCATCTCGCAGGCATGCTCCGGTGAGGAAGGTTTTTCCAAAATTTTATTATCCAGCAGCACTATGGTATCTGCGCCTATCACAATTTCTTCTTCAATTTCGTCTGCCAAAGCATGTGCCTTTTGTTTGGCAAGAAAGACAGGTATTTCTCTTTCCGGTACACCACGCGGGTGAATTTCAGCAGTATGTTTTACCCTTATTTCAAAAGGAATTTCAGTCATGCATAGCAAATCCTTTCTCCGAGGCGAAGAGGATGCAAGTATGATTTTTTTCACAAAGAAAATCGATTAAATACGTAAAACAATGGAAGGCTAGCCAATCCAAAAACCATTGAGAGCTTGAGCATAACACTCTGAACGGCAAAGTCCTTGCCGCGATGAGCCACCATAAGAGGAATTACATTGACCAACAATGGAAAAAAAACAAATAAAGCAGCATACCAGAAATGATTTTTCAACCCTGTTTTCCAATAGATATATAGTACAAACAGAATTGCTATCATAAGCATCAATTGTAAAGAACCGGCAACCAAAGCCGCTTTGCGCATCCCTATTACAACGGGCAAAGTACGCATACCGTATTCCTTATCGGCCTCGTAGTCTTCTGCATCCTTTACAATCTCTCTGATTAAAGTTATGAAAAAAGCGAATACAAAATACCCTTTCATCTGGGCAAACACGTAATAAGTAACTCTGGGAGGCAATTCAGCAGTGAATAATTTTTTTTCATAAAGAACAGGAAGGATAAAAACCACACCACATAAAAAGGCTACTACAATATTGCCAACCAAAAAATATCTCTTTAATACAGCGGAATACTGCCACAACAACAACGCAGCAAGGAAGAATATGTTCAGTAATTTCAGATTATTCGATGTGTATGAAATCCATGCTGCCAGGGCCAGTCCAAGCAGGTTGAAAGCTACTACCCAGTAAGGCACAACATTATATGAGATATATTTACCTATAACCACTCTCTTAGGCTTGAATTGATTGTCCTGCGGGTAATCATAATAATCATTGAGAATGTTTCCTGCTGCCATGATTGACATAACCGCAAGCGCCAGAGCAATCACTTCATAAAGGTTAAGTGTTGGTTCAACATTAACCAAAGCTGGCCTGATAATAAATTGATGAAAAAAAATAAAGCATAAACCCGCAATCAATAAATTAAACCAGCGAATTAACCTAAAGAAGCCTTTAATTTTCTCCCACATAAAACTGATAAATTGATTAATTAAAATCTGCCGGCAAATAATCTTTTAAACGTTCCTTGAGAATGCTCTCTGTAAGTATGTAATATATTTTTTTCATATCCTCCTCTGAAGAAAGTAGTTTAAGATGCTCCTCAATAGTACAGAAATCTCTGCGCGCTGCAGGGCCTGTTTGCAAAGAAGAGGGATTGTGCTCTTTTATATTCTCAAAAGTTTGAGCTATGAGCGGCCTTAAAATATCGAAAGAAATATGACGTGAAGAGAGCAAATACTCCGCCATAAAATATAAATGATTGGTAAAATTATTGGCAAAAACAGCTGCTACGTGGATGTATTGCCTTTGTAGTTCAGTTACAGTATGCACACTGTCAGAAATTTCTGATGCAAGGCCTGTAAGTTTTTGCTCAATATTTTTGTCAGAACCCTCTATGAGCATTGGAATGTTTTTAAAAGATACAGGCACCCCTTTTTTTAGTGTCTGCAACGGATAAAATACGCCATAATGTTCAGCGCATCGGGAGAGTATCTCTTTTGAACGAAATCCGGATGTATGAGCAACTATGGCTTTTGTAAAAGGCAATTCAGAGGCTACACATTCAATAGCATCATCTTTCACACAAATAAATATAATGTCGCTGCTATCATCAATTTGTTCATACGAGTAAACAGCAGCAGCTCCAACTTCTTCAGACAAAGCAGATACAGCATCTTGATTTCGCCCTATAACTTGAGAAATTTTATGGCCGGACTTTTTCAGTACATGCGCCAGATGCCAGGCTACATTACCGCTACCTATAAAAGTAATATTCATTATGATACCTGAATTCAAAAGTAATAGTACTGTTGAAATTGAAAAGGTTTGACGGGTAT
Organism: Chitinophagales bacterium; assembly: GCA_033578915.1. Lineage (GTDB taxonomy): Bacteria > Bacteroidota > Bacteroidia > Chitinophagales > LD1 > UBA7692. Next base: position 7,555 of record JAVQWQ010000021.1, read on the forward strand.
GCCAAGAATAGCCGAAATAAAAGTAAAATAGTATTGTTAGTAAAGAATACTTAAGGACTGCTCTTAAAACTAAACTGCGAAACTTTCTCCGCAGGCGCAGGTACGAGTGGCATTAGGATTCACAACATGAAATCCTTTTCCATTTAATCCGTCTGAATAATCCAGAGTCGTATTACATACGTATAAAAAACTCCTGAGATCGGTTACTAATTTTATTCCCTTGTCTTCAAATACCTGGTCGTCCGGCTGTAGCTGATTGTCAAACGACATATCATAACTTAGCCCTGAACAACCGCCTCCTTTTACCTTTATGCGTACAAAAGTATCGGCTGGACGTTGTTCTGTTGCTATCAGACTTTTTATTTTATTAGCAGCGCTTTCCGAAACGAATAACATATATGTAATACAAATATACTCATCAAATGTTTGATAAATAAAAATCTTATAGTTAAATGATTAAAATTGAACATATTGGCATTGCGGTAAAAGATTTGGAAACTGCGAACAAAATTTACGCCTCCCTTTTAGGAAAAGAACACTATAAGATAGAGGTTGTAGCTTCTGAAAAGGTAAAAACCTCTTTTTTCATGTTAGGAGAAAGTAAAATTGAGCTTCTGCAGCCAACATCAGAGGACTCGACCATACAGAAGTTTATAGAGAAAAGGGGGGAAGGAATACATCATATAGCTATTGCAGTGGAAGACATCTATGAAGAGGTGGAAAGGCTTCGTCAGGCCGGCTTTGAGCCGGTAAGCGAAACCCCTAAAAAGGGCGCAGATAACAAGTTAGTTTTCTTTTTTCATCCACGCAGCGCTAATGGGGTTTTAATAGAATTATGCCAGGAGATGAGAAATGATGAAAATTGATAAGAAGAAAAGTTTAGCCGTTGTAAGCATAACATATCTTCTAGCGCTGGGAGTTGCTGCAATCACTGTATTTATTTTGGGCGAAAGCTACTCCCCTTTACTGAAAGGAGCGGTTGCAGATATTGTGGCAACGGTCTTTGTGTACTTTTCTAGCCTTATTTTTCGAAATAGTAGCATGTATGATCCCTATTGGAGTGTTGCCCCGCCTGTTTTAGCGATTTACTGGATAAACGCTTATGATAAATGGAATGTCCCACAAATTCTGATGCTCGCAACAATCACTTTTTGGGCAGTGAGGCTCACACTGAATTGGATTAAGGGCTGGCAAGGCATGAGCCATGAAGATTGGCGATATGTGATGCTGAAAAAGAAAACCCAAAAGTTTTATCAGATTGTCAATTTTACAGGAATTCATCTCTTCCCAACTGTGATGGTGTTCTTGGGAATGCTGCCTGTTTATTATTTTATTAAAGAGGCTGTTGATGTAAACTTAGTCACAATAGCAGGAATGATAATATCGCTTACCGGAACTGCATTTGAATATTTTGCAGATGAACAATTGAGGCAATTCAAAAAACAAAGCACGGACAACTCTGCTATTACACATGGTTTGTGGAAATACAGCCGTCACCCAAACTATTTTGGAGAAATTTTATTTTGGTTGGGCTTATGGATTATGGCCATGTCTGCAAATCAAAATCTCTGGCCTCTTGCTGTAGGATGCATAGCAATGTATCTGATGTTTGAGTATATCAGTATTCCTATGATGGAAAAAAGAAATCTTGAAAATAAAACAAACTATGCTTCTTATCGGCAACATACAAGCAGACTTATTCCCTGGATTCCACAGCGAGAAAGATGAAAGTTTTCTATTGCAAAGATGCTAAGCCAGATGCCATTTGCAGACTTGATGAAGGTGAATCTCACCACGCGATAACTGTTATGCGATTGAAATCGGGCGATGAGATTTATCTCATGGATGGCAAAGGTAACCTATATGCAGCACGATTGCTCAATGAGGATAAAAAGAATAATGAAGTAGCGGTTGAAAAACTTTTGCGCACTGAAGAAAAAAAATATTTTTTACACATCGCCATCGCTCCTACTAAACACTTTGACCGGATGGAATGGTTTGTAGAAAAGGCCGTAGAACTGGGTATTAACAGAATTACCCCAATCATATGCGCAAGAAGCGAGAGGAAAGAAATTAAAAACGAACGATTGGAAAAAATTGCTTTAGCAGCAGCTAAGCAATCCAAACAGCTTTATCTTCCTCATATTGATTCGGCAATTCCCTTTATAAAATTTATTTTAACAGAATTGCCACAGAAAAGGTTTATTGCATTCTGCCATAGTAAAGAAGACAGTTTGAAAGACCACATCTCAAATCTTTCCGAATGCCTTTTTATGATAGGGCCTGAAGGAGATTTTACGGAAGAAGAAATAGAAGCAGCTACTTTAAAAGGATTTCAAACGATTTCACTCGGTTCCTCCACATTACGAACCGAAACAGCAGGAATATTTGTTTGCGCAGTTCTAAGATTTTTGAACATATAATATACTATCTGCTAAACTTACTGTTAAACACGCATCAAAACAACTTTAGTTGTCTTGTTTTATACAGCTCATACAACTCCAAATTATATTCGGGCATGCTCCTGTCTTTGAAAAATTTATTTACGGCCACCCGATATTGATGGTGAATCATGTCGGAAATTTTTCCTTCACCGTGCTGCCTCATTCCAAATTCTGAATTGTTGAGTTTGCCGCCATGGAGGCTTTTAATTCCATTCAAAACTTTATTTTTTCTATCGGGATAATTTTTCTCTAACCAATCTTCAAACAAAAGTCCATTGTGTCCGTTCAGTCGCACCACAATTACTTTCATGCTAAGCGCTCCGGCCTCAGAAACGGCCTTGGCAACTTGCAGAATCTCGTGGCTGTTAAGCCCTGGAATAATCGGAGCCATCATTACGTTCACAGGAATGTTTTCATTAGATAAAGCTTCAATGGTTCGCAGCGCATTTCTTACAGAAGCTGTCCGCGGCTCCAGCTTTCTTTTTAGTTCTTCCTGAAGTGTGGTCAGACTGAAATTAACATGCACAAGATTATGCGCTGCAAGAGGTCTAAGGATATCTGTATCGCGGGTTATCATGCTGTTTTTGGTAATCACTGATACCGGATGCCTGAACTCATAAAAAATCTGCAACAACTTACGGGTTATTTCCAGCTTGCGCTCTACGGGTTGATAGCAATCTGTATTGCCCGAAACCACGATGGGCGATGCTTTCCAACTTGGCGAACTAAGCTGTTTTCGCAATAGAGACGGAGCATTGCTTTTATACAATATATTTGTTTCAAAGTCCATTCCGGTGCTGAATCCCCAGTATTCATGAGCATTTCGGGCATAACAATACACGCAGCCATGTTCACAGCCCTGGTATGGATTCAGGCTCCACATCATCGGCAAATCGGGACTCTTGACTTCATTGACAATAGTTTTGGGAAATACTTTAATATATTTTGTAGCGGGGTGGTGCGCAGCTAATTCGGCTCTTTCTTCTTCTGTTGGCAAATCATCGTAAAAATTTTCTTTACCGCTGTTTTTCAAAAAACGGTTAGGAGGATTTATCTGAGCCCCGCGCCCTTTTTTATAGACCATATGTAAATATAAAAAAGCCAACATCAAATAATTTTTACATTAGCACAGATTTTACACACAAAACTTGCATCGCATGAAAAAGATTCTTCAAACTTTGACAATCATTATTTTATCTTTATCGTTATCGTCTTGCGGTTATAACACTTTGGTTAAAGAGCGTGAGGCCGTTACGGCTCAATGGGCTAATGTTGAAACAGCTTATCAGCGCCGGGCAGACCTGATTCCCAATCTGGTAAACACTGTTAAAGGTTACGCCAACTTTGAGCAGCAAACCCTCACTGCTGTTGTCGAAGCCAGAGCAAAAGCCACCAGCATACAGGTAAATGCAAACGATTTGAAGGAGGAAGATATTGCCAGGTTCCAGGAGGCGCAAAATGAACTCAAGGGCGCATTGTCGCGTTTGTTGGCAACGGTAGAAAACTATCCGGACCTTAAAGCCAATAAAAATTTTCTGGAACTACAGGCACAGTTGGAAGGCACAGAAAACCGAATCAGCGTTGAGCGTAACAAATACAATCAGCTTGCTCAACAATATAATGCGAACTTGCAAACTTTTCCGACTCTGATTACTGCTAAAATATTTGGGTTTCAACCGAAGCCTTATTTCAAGGCAGATGCCGGTGCAGAAAAAGCTCCAACAGTTACATTTTAAAGAGGCTACTAATAAATATGAATTTTCAGGGTAGGAAAATAATCTCTGATGATGATGTAAAAAGAATTCAGGAGGCTATATCACAAGCTGAAAAACGCACTTCCGGAGAAATACGCGTGCACCTCGAAAAAAAATGTGTTGATAAACATGGGGCACTATCCAGAGCTAAAAAATTATTCAATCAACTGGAAATGTATAAGACGGAAAACCGAAACGGTGTGATCATTTATGTTGCGTTAGAAGATCATGTTTTTGCCATTATTGGTGATAAAGGAATACATGAAAAAGTTTCCGCAGATTTTTGGGACTGTACCAAGGATTTGATGGCGGAATATTTTAAACAAGGGCGCATCATAGAGGGTATAATTGCAGGCATAGAGCGTACCGGTGAAAAATTAAAACAATATTTTCCTGCTGAAACCAATGACAAAAACGAGTTAGACGATACTGTATCTTTTTCCTGAAAAAAACATGAAAAAATTCCGGGTTCTTACTTTTATTCTGGCTGCATATATATTATGCAATCTGAAGGGGATTGCTCAATTTCCAGAGCCGCAGGTGCCGCCCAGGCTGGTGAATGATTTTGCTGGTTTTTTAAATGAAAATGAGCGCGAACAACTGGAAAATAAGCTGGTAGCATATAACGACAGTACTTCAACGCAAATTTCTATTGTAACAATTACCGACCTGGGTCCCTACCCTGCCAGCGATTATGCCTTTCAGTTAGCAGAAAAGTGGGGAATAGGCCAAAAAGGTAAAAACAACGGCATATTGATTCTTGCTGCAAAAAATCAGCGTGAAGTGTTTATCGCCACTGGTTATGGACTGGAAGATGTCCTTCCCGATGCAATTTGTAAAAGAATAGTAGAAGACATCATCATCCCGCGTTTCAGAGAAGGGAATTTTTTTGCCGGATTTGACGAAGCAACCGATGAAATTATTGCAAGGGCAAGCGGAAAATACACAGCAGACAATATTAGCAGAGGGGATGAAATTCCCTTGTGGGTTATACTTCTTATCTTAGTAATAGTTTTAATAATAATATCTGTAGCAGCATCCTCCGGGGGTAACCGCGGAGGAACGATCAGCAGCAGAGGTTACCGTGGCATGCCTGGGCCTATCTTCTGGGGAGGTGGTTTTGGAGGCGACTCAGGGGGATTTGGCAGCAGAGGCGGATTCGGAGGATTTGGGGGAGGCAGCTTTGGGGGAGGTGGCGCAGGTGGGCGATGGTAAACAAGCTCATTCTGTTCAATATTTAAAACCGTTTGGTGAGCTAAATGTTAATGATAATAAGGGTTGATTCATAAGTAAATTATTTTACCTTTGAGCCAAAACAAGTCATGTCTCACCACATAGAAATAATAAAAACGCCTAAATCGCGCATAAGCGAGGTTGATTTTAAAAACCTCCCTTTTGGAAGACATTTTTCAGACCACATATTTATATCCGACTATTACGATGGCGAGTGGCGCGATTGCCGAATTGTACCTTTTGAAGACTTCAGCTTGCACCCGGCTACATCAGCCCTGCATTATGGCCAGGCGCTTTTCGAAGGTTTAAAGGCCGAGTATGATGTAGAAGGCAACCCTGTTGTTTTCAGGCCCAATAAAAACATTAAACGATTAAACATATCGGCACAAAGGATGGCTATGCCGATATTTCCCGAAGATTTATTCTTTCGTGCCCTTGATTTGTTGCTTAGCATAGACCTGGCCTGGATTCCCAAGGAACCCAACTCTTCGCTATATATCCGCCCATACATGTTCGCTACTGAAAAATATGTAGGAATAAAAGTGGCAGAGCATTACCGATTCGCTATGTTTACCTGCCCCGTTGGAGCTTATTATTCGAGGCCTGTAAAAGTTTACATACACGATTATTACGTTAGAGCTTTCCCGGGCGGAACAGGTTTCGCCAAAGCTGCAGGCAACTATGGCGCGTGCATGATGCCTATGCGCGAAGTTCAGAAAATGGGTTACGATCAAATATTATGGCTGGATGGGATTCATCACAAGTATCTTCAGGAGATAGGCACAATGAACATTTTTGTAATAATTGATGGCGTTATTATCACCCCATCTCTCGAAATGGGAACTATTTTAGATGGAGTGACACGTGACAGCATCATTCGCATTGCCGAGGATGAAGGATTTATTGTCCAGGAACGAGATATTTCTGTAGATGAAGTCATAAACGCCTATCACGAAGGTAAGTTAGAAGATATGTTTGGTACAGGAACTGCCGCAACCATCGCACCGATACAACTTTTCCATTATAAAGGAGAAGATTATGTGCTTCCTCCCCTTGAAAAAAGAACTATATCCGAAAGATTAAAAGAAAGATACTTCGCTATTCGCTCAGGCAGAGCCGAAGATATTTATGGATGGCTCCACACAATTCCTGTTGAATTGCAGCAGGTTTAAAAATGTTTAAAGCTTTTTTCATTTCCTGCGTTTACTTGTTTATTCGTTTAGAAATCAAAATACCTAATTATGGCAGAACAACTCACAGACAGTAATTTCGAAGAAAAAGTTTTAAAAAGCGGCAAACTTGCCATGGTGGACTTTTGGGCAGAATGGTGCGGTCCGTGCAGGGCAATAGCTCCTATAGTGGAAGAGTTATCTAAAGAGTATGAAGGCAGAGTGCTCGTTGGAAAACTGGATGTTGACAATAACCCAGAAGTCTCCACGCGCTACGGAATAAGGAGCATACCAACTATTCTTTTTATAAAAAATGGTGAAGTTGTGGATAAACATGTAGGCGCAGCTTCAAAACAACATTTTGTAGAACTGTTGAATAAACATTTAAATAATACTTAACTATCTCTGCAATTGCAGCCCCATATCATTAAGAAATCTTAGCCCATGGCGACTGGTCTGCGAGGCTTAGGAGATAGTTGCGCAACATAAGGTTTTCAGGAAGTTCTAATTCAGGGTCTTGTTCGAGAAGGTTTTTAGCTTCTTTATTTGCTGCAAAAACAAGATCGCTGTCTTGTGCAAGGTCTGCCAATTTTAGAGCGATATCTCCACTTTGGCGCGTGCCCTCTAATTCTCCAGGCCCACGCAACTTCAAATCCTGTTCTGCAATCACAAACCCATCATTGGTTCGGCACATGGCATTAATACGCATTTGTGCCGTAGAGCTCAATTTATCTTTTGTCATTAATATGCAATACGATTGTTCTGCGCCCCTTCCTACCCTGCCGCGCAATTGATGCAGTTGTGCTAACCCAAAACGCTCTGCATTTTCAATAACCATAACAGAGGCGTTGGGCACATTCACACCAACTTCAATTACAGTGGTTGCAACCATAATATCGGTTTCTCCTCTTACAAACCGCTGCATTTCATATTCTTTATCGGCTGGATGTAATCGGCCATGAATGATGCTCACCGCATAATCCGGAAGCGGAAACCAACGGGTAACAGCTTCGTATCCCTCCATCAGGCTTCTCAAATCGGACTCTTCATTTTCCTCAATAACCGGATAAACAATGTATGCCTGCCTTCCATTTGCAATTTCGCGTTTAATAAAATTAAAAACTCTTTCGCGGTCTGCCTCTATGCGATGAACAGTTTTTACTGGTTTGCGCCCCGGGGGAAGCTCATCTAATACACTCACATCCAAATCTCCGTAAATTGTCATAGCCAAGGTGCGTGGGATGGGAGTGGCAGTCATTACCAATACATGAGGAGTTTGAATATTTTTTTGCCAAATTTTAGCACGCTGAGCCACCCCGAAGCGGTGCTGCTCATCAATTACTGCCAAGCCTAAATTTTTAAAAATCACCTTATCCTCTAAAATGGCGTGTGTACCCACTGCAATATGAAACGCCCCGTTTCTCAGGTTTGATAAAATCATTTTTCGCTCTGCAGGCCGGGTGCTACCGGTAAGTAGAGCAACGTAAATACCCAACGGGGCCGCCATTGCAGAAATAGTCTCATAATGCTGGCGGGCAAGAATCTCGGTTGGCGCTACCAAACAGGCCTGATAACCATTGTCTATTGCCATTAACATGGCAAGAAATGCCACAATTGTTTTCCCGCTTCCTACATCACCCTGCAGTAAACGATTCATTTGCCTTCCGCTAAGAGTGTCTCTGCGAATTTCTTTTAAGACTCTCTTTTGCGCGCCGGTGAGTTGAAAGGGCAAATGATGCTCATAAAAGGTATTGAAAAATTTTCCTATAGCAGGAAAAACGATTCCTTGCGAGCGTTTTTGGCGAAGATTCTTTTGGATCAAAAATTTGAGTTGAAGCAAAAACAACTCTTCAAACTTCAGCCGCTGACGGGCTTGCTGCAATAAAGTTTCGTTTGCCGGAAAGTGAATGTTTTTAAACGCATCGAATCTTTTGATAAGATTTTGGCTTTGGATTAATTTTTCAGGCAAAAACTCAGGCAGATCCTTTTCGGTTAGTTGTTCTATAAGCTGCTGAACCAGTTTTTGAATTCCTTTGGTATCCAGATATTGTTTTCGCAGAGTTTCCGTAGAAGAATAAACAGGTTGAAGCCCTTTTCCTTGCAGAGAGGAGGGTGAGCGGTCTGAGAAAAGTTCAAGCTCAGGATGGGGAATACTAAACGAATTTTTAAATCGTTGTGGTTTTCCAAAAATCAGGTAATATTCATTGGGGCGAAGGTTTTTTAATATCCAGTCAACGCTTTGAAACCAAATCAATTCAATAGATCCGGTATCATCTGAAAATCGTGCCGTGAGCCTTTTGTTTCTTTTTTCACCCACCACGCTTATATGATGTATTCTACCCACCAGCTGAACATATTGGCTTTGTTCGCTGATGTCTTTTACCTTGTATATTCTGGAGCGGTCAATGTATCGAAATGGGAAATGGTGCAGCAAGTCGTTAAAATTGTGTATGCCGAGATGCTTTCTGATTAATTGCCCGCGCTGTGGACCAATTCCCTTGAGGTATTCTATGGGTGTTTGCAACAAACTATTTTTCATCACTCATATCGAAGCGCTTCAACTGGGTCTAATTTAGAGGCTTTAAGGGCAGGATAAAATCCGGCGGCCAGCCCGACAATGAATGTAAAAACAATACCCGAAAGAACCCACACCCAAGGGAAAACAAATCCTCCCCGTGTAAGCAGTGCTACTACATTACCTAACAATACTCCTGCAAGAATTCCGCCTATGCCGCCTAGTTGACAAATTACAACCGCCTCTGTAAGAAACTGAACTTTTATAACATGTTGCGAGGCTCCAATAGCCTTGCTGATACCGATTTCGCGAGTGCGCTCATTTACGCTTACCAGCATGATGTTCATAAGACCTATACCTGCACCCAGCAACGTTAGCACACCAATTACTATTGTGGCGTATCTTACCGATTTTAGCTGCTCTATAACTTTGTTGGCCAGTCTATCGCTTTTCATCATTTCAAAATCATTGTCGTCTCTGATGCTGAGTTTTCTTACATTTCGCATCACGCCGATAGCTTCTTCCATAGCCACATCAAGCTCCTCCGCACTCGCAGTCAAAATATTTATAATAAAATTTTCACTTTCAGACGGAAAGAACTTCCGAGCAGTAGTATAAGGTATAAGAATTTGATTATCTGAGCTTCCTTGGCTTGCACCCTTTTCTGCCTGCAACCCAACGATGCGCACTTTTTGATTGCCTATGCTTACAAATTTATCTAACACGTCAGTAGCAGGAAAAAGCTTTTTGGCCACATCTTTCCCTATAATTGCTACTGCCTGTCCGTTTTCTACTTCCACTCGGGTGAAATTTCTTCCTTTAGAGAGAGATAGGCCCGCCACTTTCAGATAATTCTCATCAACGCCCCACACTCTCACATTGGGATTGGTCTTGTAAATTTCATTCTTTACGGTAGCAGCGCTCTGTGCCATCCACGACAACGACACTACGGCCGGATAGTCGTACAATTTTGCAAACTGCGAAGCCTGGCTTGCTGATATCAAAGGATTTTCAGTTTTTTTTCTTCTTGGATTGTCTCTCCGGCTGCCCTCGCGTCGAATAAAACCTTCGTTTCTAATGCTAAAGGTATTGCTGCCCATGATTTTAAAGTTTTTAATCATGCTGGCTTTAATACCTTCTGTAGCAGTAAGTATGCCGATAAGAGCCATAATTCCAAATGCAATAATGAGGAGCGTAAGCACTGTTCGAAGCATATTGCTTTGAATAGCCCTGAACGCAAGCCGGATATTTTCTATCAGATTCATTAATAATTAAAATCGTAGATGTTTTACTGTTATACCGTTATTGATAAGCTGTTTAAGGGAATCTATTCCGATTCTTAAGTGAAGGTCCACAAAATTTTTGGTAACGTTTAGATCACTGATTTCTGTTTTTACTCCTTCGGGAATCATCGGCTGGTCGCTTACAAGCAGCAGTGCTCCTGTGGGAATTTCATTCTTAAAGCCTGTAATGAAAATGGTGGCCGTTTCCATATCAATGGCCATTACTCTGATTTTTCTGAGGTATTCTTTGAAATCTTCGTCCCATTCCCACACTCTGCGGTTGGTGGTATATACCGTTCCGGTCCAGTAATCCTTTTCATGCTCGCGAATGGTAGTAGAAATTGCCTTTTGCAGCGCAAAGGCCGGCAGCGCGGGTACTTCGGGCGGAAAATAATCTGCGCTTGTACCCTCTCCGCGCACAGCCGCAATGGGCAAAATCAAATCTCCGATTTCATTTTTCTTTTTCAGCCCACCGCATTTGCCCAAAAAAAGCACGGCTTTAGGAGAGACAGCAGAAAGCAAATCCATGATGGTAGCAGCATTAGGGCTACCCATACCAAAGTTAATAATAGTAATACCATCCGATGTTGCGCAAGGCATAGGGCGGTCTTCGCCTGTTACTTTTACGCCGTGCCACAAGGCAAACTTTTTTACATAGTGCGTAAAGTTTGTCAAAAGAATATATTGACTGAAATCTTTTAATTCCATTCCGGTATAGCGCGGCAACCAATTAGTCACTATCTCCATTTTAGTTTTCATATGCATGAATTTTAATCATATATACTTTGATACAACAAAAAACTAAAACGCCTGCCGATAAAGATTCAGGAAATCTTCTTCAGAAACTGGTTTGGGATTATTAGGGTGAGCGAAATCTTCGTAGGCAAGCTTGGCTAAGGTAGTTAGATGCTCCTCCTTTACTCCGGCGTTTCTCAAATGAAGTGGGATGCCTATATCGCTATTCAGTTCAAAAAGAAACTTTACGACAGCCTCTCCATCCATCTCTTTTAATCCAAGTGCATAAGCCATTCGCGCAAATTTTTCTTCATTGCCCTGGATGTTGAATCGCATACCATAAGGAAGATTAATGGCGTTGGCTAAACCGTGATGCATATCCAATAATGAAGATAGTGGATGAGCCAATATCAACCACGCCAGCCCCTTTTGAAAAGCAATAGCGCCCATCATAGAGGCCAGAAGCATATCGGACCTGTTTTTAGGATTTGGATTTTTTACGGCTGCCTTAAGCGAAATGCCAATAAGTCTCATTCCCTCCAGCGCAATGCCTTCGCAAATCGGATGATAATTTTTGGCAAGAAAAGCTTCCATGTTGTGTGTAAGCGCGTCCATGCCGGTAGCAGCAGTAACTGCAGGAGGCAGTTCGTATGTGAGCTCAGGATCAGCAAAAACTATTTTTGCCATCAGCTTGGGAGAAAACAAAATCCTTTTTTTGTGCGTATCGTCTTCGGCTATGATAGCTGAGCGTCCCACCTCACTTCCTGTACCGGCTGTGGTAGGAACGGTTATAAAATGTGGCACATCTCCTGTTATAAAAACCTCTCCGCCAATGAGGTCATCATATTTGAATAAATCTTCCCGATGATGAACCCGCAAAACTACAGCCCTTGCCACATCAAGGGCTGCCCCCCCTCCTATCCCAATTACCGCATCACAACCCATTTCATCATACACTTCTGTTCCGGCATATACATCTGACTTCACTGGATTCTTATGGATATTATTGAATACTTCGGCTGCAATATTTTTTTGCTCTAATTGATAAATGATCTTTTTAAAGAACGGCAGCCCGGACACCACAGTATCAGTTACAATTAGCGGGCGCCTTAATTGATGATGGTGTAAATAGTCAGGCAACTCATTAATTGCTCCAACTCCAAAACGTATCAACGTTGGAAAATTAAATTGATGAACCATTATGAAAACTTATAGATTGATATAATTTAATTAATTAAAATAATTTCTTCGCCTGCAAAGGTAACATAAAGGACTCAGCGGTGGCCTGGAATTATCAATCCAGGTGAATAAATGTAAAGTTTAATTACTCATCAATAAAATTTAACGTTCAAAGCTCTTTAAGGCTTCGAATTGGCTTCTCAAGTAATATACATTCATATGTTTATAAAGTGAGTTGGATACAGGAAAAAAATATAATTTTGCTTGCGATTGTTCTTTTACATATCAGTTATTGTTATAGGAAAAGGTTACATAAAGAAATGTATTAAAAGGTAATCGTGCGAAAATCATGAACTGTCGTGCAACGGTGAATAACACATTCACCTAATGCCAACTTTGTTCACTGCCAAGAGCGGTAAGAACGGCAATACGGTTGCAAGTCAGAAGGCCTGCCTTTTCCAAGGGCGATGCATACGCGGTCTAGGGCTTAAGTCAAGAGATGCTTTACAATTTTTTATTCTTGTTTTTGCCCTTGCTGCTTTAAAATTAATTGTTGTAACGAAAAAGGCTATGAGAGAAACTATTAACTTACGATTTGGATTGCTTGCACTACTCATTTTTGTGGCTGCATTTAGCAGGATTTTGCCACATATGCCCAACTTTTCGCCTCTGGGCGCTATTGGACTTTTCGGAGCAGCTTATTTTACCAGAAGATGGCAAGCTTTTTTGGTCCCCATATTGGCTACATGGTTAAGCGACTTGTATATCAATAATGTGATTTACAATGAATACTATCCAAATTTCACATGGTTTTATGAAGGCTTTTATTGGCAATACGGCAGCTATGTGCTCATAACACTATGTGGAATTTTCATTTTTAAAAAGGTTTCTCCCTTGCGCGTTTTGGTCGGGGCTTTAGCAGCTACTGTAATATTTTTTATCGTATCAAACTTTGGATGTTGGCTAGGCAGTAGTATGTATCCTCAAAATATGCAGGGGCTGATGATGTGCTATGTTGCGGGCCTGCCTTTTTTAAAAGGGACTCTGTTGGGCAACCTTTTTTATTCAATGGTTTTGTTTGGTCTGTTCTGGCTGGCTCAAATAGTACTTCCTCAGCTTCGTTTACAAAAAAGCGCCACATAATTTTTCTTATCAAAGCTTTTTTGTATGAAGGCCCTGTCTTTCCTTCCCGCTGCAACAGATATTATTTACCAATTAGGGCTGGACTACCTGTTATATGGTGTTACTTTTGAATGTCCTTCTGATAAACCAAAGGTTGTTCGTTCTCTTCTAGAAAACCAACATCTCTCAAGCGAAGAAATAGACCGGGTGGTAGCCGAATCTAAAGCTACTGGCAAATGTTTGTACTATGTGGATGAAGCCTTACTGCAGGCCATTGAGCCAGACATTATCTTTACTCAGGATGTTTGCGAGGTATGTCAGATAGATACCGCTAAAGTGGAATGCGCGGTTAATAAGCTACGAAAAAAACCTTTGCTGGTGCCATTACTGCCACGCAGTCTCGAAGATATTTTTGATAATATACATACCATAGCCAAAGCGCTGAACAAAGAAGAAAATGCAAGGATTTTATGCTCACAGCTTCATAATAGAATAAATAATGTGGCCGAAATCTTAGCTCTCAACAATGCACCAACCAAAAAAGTGGTTGTGTTGGAATGGATCAATCCCCTGTATAACTGCGGCCACTGGATACCTGAGCAGATCGAGCGCGCCGGAGGAAAGGATTTTCTTGCCAACCCCAAAGGCTACTCAGTAAAGATTGAATGGAAATCTATATGTAAATACAATCCCGAAATCATTGTGATTACACCCTGTGGCTTTGATGTGGAGCGAGTAGAACAAGAATTCAGTTTTATGGAAAAGCTACCCGGCTGGTTTGAACTTGAAGCTGTTCAGTCTAATCAGGTATATATTGCCGACAGTAGATTTTTTACTTGTCCGGGGACAACAGTGATTGGAGGGATAGAGCTTTTGGCATACATTTTTCACCCTTCATTGTTTGGCCATCTTGCGCCTGTTTATCGGCCATATGTAAAAAGAATGAATACAAAAGCGTATGCCTGCCAATAAAACTTTGCTTTTCTGGAGTGGAGGTAAGGATTCTGCCCTGGCATTGTACTATTTGCTAAAAGATGAACAATTTAAAGTGGAACGATTGATAACGCATGTGAGTGTTCCACTCAATCGAATATGTATGCATGGAGTACGTTCAACTTTGCTCATTAAACAATGGGAGTCAGTAGGTTTGCAAGGTGAGATAATAGAACTGCCTGAAAAGTCCGATAACCAAACCTATGAGCGAATAACGTGCGAAAAGTTGAAAAAACTGGTCGAGGAAGGATTCACTCATGTTGCTTTCGGAGACATTTTTTTGGAAGATTTACGCAACTATCGGAAAACTATTTTTGAACCTTTGGGCGTTCAATGTGTTTTTCCATTATGGAATTTTAATACACATCAAGTATTACGGGAGATTATATCATTAGGATTTGGTGTAGTTACTGTATCTATCAATGCGGATGTGTTTGACATGAATTTTATAGGCAGAGTTATTGATGATGAATTTATAAAAGATTTTCCAACTGGTGCAGATCCTTGTGGCGAGAATGGCGAATACCATACATTTTGTTTCAAAGGGCCCTATTTCAAAAAAACAATTGACTACATAAAGGGAGATATTGTACTAAAAAATTACAGTACGGGCACAACAACACAGAATTTTTGGTTTTGCGATTTATTAGAAGCTTAAATTGAATAAAAATT
>JAVQWQ010000022.1:0-22485 GCA_033578915.1 Chitinophagales bacterium
TAACTATGCTCTTTATGCAGATATGAGCAGAAGGGTTATGCAAACTCTACAATCAATTAATCCTGATATAGAGGTTTATTCTATTGACGAAGCTTTTTTGGATTTGCAACATCAAAATATTCATGATTATCGTTCCTATGCATTACAGGTGCGCCAAACAGTTTTACAGCATACAGGAATACCTGTTTCTATTGGTATTGCTCCTACAAAAGTGCTAGCAAAAGTGGCTAATAGAATTGCGAAAAAAGATAAGAAGGCTACAGGGTGTGTTTATGTGTTACAAAATAACGATGATATTGAAAAAGCGTTGAGAGAAACACCAATAGAAGATGTTTGGGGTATGGGAAAAAGGAATGCCTTAAAGTTGAAAAGGAATTTTCGAATAGAAAATGCCTATCAATTTTATGCAACCATGACAGAGAATGTAGCCCGAAAATTTTTTGGAGGAGTGGTAGGAATTCGTTTGTTGCGCGAAATCAAAGGACATCCATCAATTTTTGTACAACCCGGCAAGAAAGAAAAAAAACATATTGCCTCTACCCGCTCTTTTGGAAAACCTGTAACTTGTTTAGATGAATTAAAGGAAGCCTTGACAGTTTATGCAGAAAGAGCACTGCAAAAAATGGAAGAACAACAAACTGCCTGCAGAACGATAGGTGTGTTTTTAAGAACGGATCCTCACAATCCAAAGAAAAAATATTATGCAAACACGAAATATAAAACACTTTTTTATTCTACGTATAACCCGTTTGAAATTATTTCCCATGCTCATCAACTCCTTGAAGAAATTTTTGTGCCCGGATATGAATACATGAAAGCCGGACTTTTTCTCTCATCATTTGAAGATTTTCGCTATCAACAAATGAGTTTGTTCGAAGAAAACAATATCAATCAATTAGAAGAATTAAATAAACATGAAAAAATTTCTGCGATTCTGGCAAAATCTCAGATGGTATATGGGAAAAAGAAAATATTTACTGCTGCTACACAAGGACATCAGAATTGGAAAATGCGTTCAGCATTTCGTTCACCGGAATATACTACCAACTGGGATGAATTGCCTGTGGCCCGAAAAAGTTCCACGTGGAACAAAAACATTTAGCTGAATAGAAAATCCTAAGTTCCACGTGGAACAATGTAACGATATAATTTATGTAAACAATGCTTGTAAACTTTTAAAATAGAGGTATTCATCTGTCCTGTAAATAATACCTAATTTTGCAGCATGTTTCCGGAGTACGATGTAATAGTTGTAGGTGCAGGCCATGCCGGTTGTGAAGCCGCTGCAGCAGCAGCTAATCTTGGCTCTAAAGTCCTCCTCATCACAATGAATATGCAAACCATCGCCCAAATGAGCTGCAATCCTGCTATGGGTGGTGTAGCCAAAGGGCAAATTGTTAGAGAGATAGATGCATTGGGAGGGTACTCAGGAATAGTATCTGACAGAAGCATGGTTCAGTTTCGTATGCTCAACCGGAGCAAAGGGCCGGCTATGTGGAGTCCACGAACTCAAAACGACCGTATGCGCTTCGCGGCTATATGGCGCGAAATATTAGAGCAAATTCCTAACATCGATTTTTGGCAGGATATGGCAATATCCCTTATTGTAAAAGATAAAAGGGTGAAAGGCGTTCGAACAGCCCTGGGTATGGAGATTTTTTCTAAAACGGTCGTTTTAACTAACGGCACCTTTTTAAATGGAGTAATACATATAGGAGAGAAAAATTTTGGAGGAGGGCGAGTAGGCGAAAAAGCTGCCCACGGAATAACTGAACAACTTAAAACCCTTGGCTTCGAAGCCGGCAGGATGAAAACCGGCACACCGCCCCGGGTAGATGGCAGAACGCTTGATTACTCAAAAATGGAACGCCAGGATGGAGATGAAGAAGTTTTTGGATTTTCCTTTCTACCACAGCAACACCCTTTTGGATCGGAAAGTGAAAAAAAACAACTCCCTTGCTGGATAACCTATACAAATCCAGAGGTACACGAAATTCTTAAAACCGGTTTTGACAAATCTCCCATGTTCACCGGGCGAATAAAAGGGATAGGGCCTAGGTATTGCCCATCAGTAGAAGATAAAATAAACCGATTTGCAGACAAAGAGCGCCATCAGATATTTGTAGAGCCCGAAGGATGGAATACCATAGAAATTTATGTGAATGGTTTTTCCACTTCACTCCCTGAAGATGTTCAGTACAAAGCACTGAAAAAAATTCCAGGCTTTGAAAATGTGAAAATATTCAGGCCCGGATACGCTATTGAATACGATTACTTCCCTCCTACTCAACTTAAACAAAGCCTGGAGACAAAATTGATAGACGGTTTATTTTTTGCAGGCCAAATTAATGGGACAACAGGATACGAAGAAGCTGCCGGCCAAGGGTTGATAGCCGGAATTAACGCACACAGGTTAGCTAAAGGCCTTGAGCCTTTTATCCTGAAGCGCTCAGAGGCTTACATCGGCGTGCTAATAGATGACCTGATTAATAAAGGAACCGATGAACCGTATCGCATGTTTACTTCGCGGGCAGAGTATCGTATTCTCTTGCGACAAGACAATGCTGATTTGAGACTAACAGAATGTGGCTACCGTATAGGGCTGGCAGGAGAAGACCGATATAGGCTAACAATTGAGAAGAAAAATAACGTAACCCATCTTATCAATTTTATTAAAAATTTCTCGGTTGAACCTGAGGCGATCAATGGATTGCTTATAGAAGCAGGAACAGTTCCTTTAACACAAAAAACTAAACTCGAGAAAATATTACTTCGCCCACAAATTTCACTTCAACAACTTATCAAAACATTGCCGGAGCTTCAAAAAGAATGTAAGAATATCCCCAAGGAGCATCTGTTAAGCGTAGAAACAGAGATAAAGTACGCCACATATATTATAAAGGAAACCGAAATGGCCGAAAAAATTAATCGGCTTGAAAACATTAAACTTAACCCGGAATTTGACTATAGTCAATTAAAGGCCTTATCTATGGAAGCAAGAACTAAACTTGCACAGATAAAGCCAACCAGTATTGGACAAGCCAGCAGAATAAGCGGTGTAAGCCCGGCAGATATTTCAGTATTACTGGTTCATTTAGGAAGATAAAACGCAAACGATTGCAAGCGAACCGAAGAAATTTTTTGATGTCTTTACAAAGAAGCTCGGTTATTTTTTCCTTGTTTTTGTTTTGTTATTGTGCAAACGAAATTGCTCCCTCGGGTGGAAAAAAAGATGAAGATCCTCCCAAAATCGTTAGCGCTAATCCCCCTAATTTATCTTTAAATTTTAACAGCGATAAAATACGTTTTAAATTTAACGAATACTTAGAAAATACCTCATTTTCCAAAACAATCATTTCACCTGCAACCAATCCTTCGCCAAAATTTAAAGTCAACTTAAATAAAATAACCGTTTATCTGCCGCAGCATTTACAACCCAATACCACTTATATTATAAATTTTGCAGATGATGTTAAAGATATAAATGAGTCAAACATATTAAAAAATTTTATATACGTTTTCTCCACCGGAGACCATATTGATTCTCAACGAGTTGAAGGAAATATCTGCGATGCCTTTACCCGAGAGCCTGAAGAAAATATGTTGGTCATGCTATACGACAAAGATTCGCTCAATCAATTGTTTTCAGGAAAGCCTAGATATTTTGCTTTTTCAGATAAGTCTGGAAATTTTGCAGTTAATTTCCTGAAACCCGGAGAATATGCTCTGGCCGCTCTTAAAGACCAAAACTCAAATTTTATTTACGATCAGCAAAGCGAAAAAATAGCCTTTTCATCAGAGCCAATAAACCTGGTAGATAAAGCCAAACAGGAAGTTAATCTCCAATCATTTTATCAAAAGCTTGATATGCCAAAAATTATAGCAGTTGAGGAAATTATTCCGGGAAAAATAAATATAGTGTTCAATAATCCAATACAGCGTTTTAAAGCAGAAGGGCATATTTTTAAAAACTCTCACGTTGCCTATTTCAACGAAAACAATGATACTTTAACAGTTTGGTACAGTAAAGCAAACGTGAAAACAGATATTTGGTATTATAGTATCAACGATACAATACAAGATTCGGTATCGTTGAAATATCTGGCGAGCGACACACCAAATAAAGAAATTAAATATACATTAAAAATTGATAAACAACCATTTAAAGCTGTAACTCAATTATCAAATTCCACACCCGAAATAATAAGCCCATATGAACAGGTGGTTATACATTTTTCTTCGCCGGTTACAGAAATAAAAGATGATTTAGATATTCAGTTAAAAAATGATTCGACAGGCAGAGTTGTCAGTGTTAAGGCAACAATTGAGGCTCAAACAAGGCTCTCGGCCAAATTAACTTTTCCGCTCAAAAACAGCACTTACAAGGTCCTCATCCCAAAGGGAATGTTTAAAAGCATCCATGAAACATATAACGATTCAACGACACTATTTTTTCAAACCGATGCAAAGGACTTATATGGAAATTTGAAAATAAGATTTACACAAAGGCCTTTTTCTTCAGTTTTACTTGAATTGTTAGACAATAAAGGAATAAGAGTTTCAAAGGTTTACCTGAGCAATGAGGTAGAAACCAGTAGTATTCTCTTTAAAAATTTAAGAGAGGGAAAATATACGTTGAGAATTATTTACGATGAAAATAGCAACGGAAGATGGGATTCAGGAAATATATTTACCCGAACACAGCCCGAGAAGGTCAATGTTTATAAAAATCTACCGGAATTGAAAGGTGCCTGGGAAGCAGAGTTTGAAGTAGGAGAGGAAAAAACAATACTTAGGCGCTAGAAAGACTCTGCAAGTTTTTAATCTAAAATTTTCCTGAATGTAAGATTAATTCTTCCGTTACAAGGTTTTGAACATTTGGGGAGCCCATGTTTCCAAAAATGTTGAGTTTCTCCTTTCATTACAAGTAATGATCCGGAAGGAAGCAAAAGTTTGAGCTTTAGGTTTTTTTCTTTTTTATGTTGCAATAAGAAAAATCTTTCAGCGCCAAAACTTACCGATGCTATTACCGGATTTTTTCCAAGCTCTTTTTCATCATCGCTATGAAGGCCCATACTATCTCTTTGGTCTCTGTAAAAATTGAGCAACACGGAATTAAATTCAAAATTGCAGACATTTTCTACTGATGTTTTAATCTCGGCAAGCGCATCATTCCACGGCTCAGGCGAAAGACATATTCCGGAATAAGAATATAATTTTCCGGGGTCTCCATACCAGGCCACCAGGCGCGGTTGGTACACCCATTTGCCGAAAAGCATAATGGGCTGCGCTTTCCAGCAAATATTATTTTTCAAAAAATCGTAGTAATAGTTGCTTTTTGCTTCGTTAAAAAAAGCAGGAATCAAATATACTTCTCCATCTTTAGGCAGAAGATTCATGTTTATGCAACTTTGTAATGCAGGTTTTTGTTTATTCAATAAAAAAATTCACCTTGAATTATCCGGCAGCGGAGCTTAAAAATCTCAGCAAGCACTATGGCAAACTTATAGCAGTAGATTCTATTAATATCAGTATTCCTCGTGGAGAAATTTTCGGACTGCTCGGGCCTAACGGAGCCGGAAAAAGCACTACACTTCGAATGATGTTGTCTTTGATTAGGCCAACAAGCGGAGAAATATTTTTTTTTGGAAAATCGCTGTTTTCGCATAGAAGGGAGGTCTTGGCAAACATAGGCTCCATCATAGAAAAGCCGGATTTTTATTTGTACTTAACAGCAAAAGAAAACCTCTGGCTGCTTGCCAAAATGAATGGTATTAGTTCGCCGGATAAAAAAATCAAGGAAATATTGAATCTCGTAGGCCTCGAAGGAAGAGAAGATGATAAAGTAAAAACATATTCTCACGGAATGAAACAGCGGCTAGGGATAGCACAGGCCTTGCTGCACGACCCTGATTTTATTATCCTTGATGAGCCGACAACAGGCTTGGACCCCCAAGGAATTATTGACTTGCGCTACCTGCTGCTCCGCCTGAAAAATGAATTCAACAAGACAATTGCGCTTTCATCCCATATTTTAAATGAAGTAGAGCTTATCGCAGACAGTATGGCTATTATTCATCATGGAAAAGCAGTAGTACAGGGAAAAGTAACAGAATTATTAACTAATGAACAATTGATTGTAAAAATAGAGAGTGACTATACCTCAAAGGTATTAAGCGTACTTCAAGAAACAGCTTTTGCAAAACAACTGATTAGATATGAATCGGATGCGGTTTTTATAAATATATCCAGAAACAAAATTCCTGATGTAGTTACGTTGCTGGTTCAACACGATGTCCCTGTTTACAGTATCAGTTACCAGCGCCCATTGGAGGAGTATTTTCTAAAAATCACCTCACAAACCAACCGTTGAATGCTAAGGTTGATATGGCTTGAATGCTTTAAGATTATCAAAAAGCCGCGAAGCTATATAGGCTTTGCTGCCATTACTGTTATTGTTACATTGATACAAGTAGCATTACTGGCAGACGGAGATGAGTATATATCCTTCATTTTACAGTCGCTGGAACAATCTTTTTTAGTAGAAGGAAAACTGCTGAATGGATACCTGGTTTGTTTCATCATTTTACAGACATTAATAGTACAAATGCCGCTGTTGGTAGCTCTGGTAACAGGAGATTTGGTGAGCGGAGAGGCCGCTGCCGGAACCTTACGATTACTGCTTACCCGCCCTTTTTCTCGAACTCAGATCATCATTGCTAAATGGTTATCCGGAGCAATCTACACTTTTATTTTGTTGTGCTGGTTGGGGGCGCTTGCTTTAGGAGTAAGCTTGATGTTGTTTGGAGAAGGGGACCTTATGGTATTAAAAAATGACGCTTTGGTTATTCTTCGGAGCAATGATGTTTTGTGGAGATATATTACAGCTTTGTCGCTCGCATTTCTTAGCTTACTCACAGTAGCTACATTTTCCTTGATGCTTTCTTGTCTTTCTGATAACTCAATAGGGCCCATTGTTTCTGCAATGGCAGTTATCATATTATTTACCATCATTGGCTCTTTGGATGTTCCGCTTTTTGATAAGATAAAGCCTTTCTTGTTTACAACACACATGATTATATGGAGAAATATGTTTGACAGTCCCGTACCTCTTCAACAAATAATCATCTCTATAAGCGTATTAGTAGTTCACATTACAATTTTTCTCAGTTTCTCTTTGATTTATTTCAGAACTAAAGACATTTACACCTAAATACGCCTACGATACATTAATTAATCCATTTCGGGTGAATTATTGATAGGAATTAAAAATATTACATCGGTTATCTTCTCCATAAAACTAGGAGCGCCCGTCCTCATATAAATTTGAAACTAGAGCAAGTCATGTATTAGCTAAAACTAGATTTCAGAGCATCTTTTTTTGAAAAAAGCGATAAGCCAGAAAATTTTTTTCAAAAAAAATGAAACCTTTTTATAAGAGATACAGTAAAAAGAACCAGACTCTCCCTGTGTTTAATCATCGCCTATGAGACGAACTTTTACTGCATGGGTTGAATATACCTTATGGATACTTTTAAGTGTATTATCATTACAAACAAGAGCTGCAACATATTATTGGGTTGGCGGTTCTGGTTTCTGGGATGAGCTAAGCCGATGGGCAGCGAGTCCAAACGGTCCGGGTTTTGCCTACTCTAAATTGCCCAGCGATACAGACGATGTTGTATTTACTCGTTTTTCATTTAGTTCAAGTAGCCAATGTGCGGTAGTCCGCAGTGATGCATTTTGCAGGAGTATAAGTTTTGATGATGTTCAGGCAAACGGGCTTTCTCCAACCTTTCAAATAAATAAATCTTTAACTGTATCCGGACACTTTTCGGCCCCTCCTCTATTAAAGTTAGTTGTAGCAGGCGGCATTTTCTTTCAAGCTCCTGGAAATAAAAATATAAATATCCAGAGTGCTATAACCGGTTCAGGAGGTATTTATTTTCAAACGGTTAATGGTATATGGAATTTGTTATCAGATATAAATGCTGCTTCATGTGACCTCGTACTCAATGGCGGAACACTAAACACAAACAATAGAAATCTAACAATAAGAAGATTTATATCTACATCGGTAAATCCACGCGTCTTAAATCTCGGCAACTCCAAAGTTCAGCTTAGATGTGTGGTTTTAAATCCCAACATATTTTGGGATATTTTAAATCCGCAGACATTTTCGCTGATTGCTGGTAATAGCGAGATTGAGTTTTTCTCAACGAATAATGCAAGTACGGGAGGGGTTCAGGTGGTTATGAGAGGGGGAGGATTACATTACAATAGAGTAGTGTTAAACATTCAAAATAATAATTCCGCAGCAGCCACCTCAGTTGTGAATCTCACAGTTAATGAAAATAACTCATTTAATCACTTTGTGGTTACAAGAGGAAATTTTCTTTTAAATGGAAGCAACACATTTCATAACACATTTTCAATAGCACAGGGAACGCGTCAACGTTTTGCAGGAGGCCTCCCGCAGTATTTTGGTCCAACATGTAATTTTATTGTTAATGCTACACAGACTGCTCCGGTGTATTTACAATGTAATACAACTTCAAATGTTGCGAGATTTAATAGAAACAGCGGACTGGTTTGTTTAAATAATACTTATATCAGTGGCATTGTAGCAGAAGGAGGAGCATCTTGGAATGTTGCCGGCACAGTATTTAATCTAACCCCTATCCTTAATTTAGGTTGGAACTTTGGTTCCGGTAATGTACCTATCCAGGTTAGTATTGTTGGGGGCACAAAATGCAAAAATCAACCTTTTAAAATAAGGCTACAATTCGGATCAACAACTTACCCTCTTACCGTACTTATTAGGAATGAAAATACAATGGTAGTAGATACCATCAGAAATATTACTACCTCGAGTTACGATTATTATGTAAATCCCTCCGTTACAACTAACTACAGAGTGCTTCGCGCAACGAGCAGCGGTTGTTTTGTGTCAACAACAATTTACAGTAATTTATTAGCAACCGTAATCGTCCCGAATTATGGGCGAGTGGCTCAGTGGGTCGGAAGAAAAGACAATAATTGGTATGATTGTGAAAACTGGAGCAACTATGCTGTTCCTGAGGATACCGTGAACGTAACAGTAGCCATCCCCATCATAGATAGCCTAAGGCCGTTGATTGCTCATAGTACAGCCAACACACAAAGGTTAGAGATATCCTATGATGCAGACCTAACCATGGTAGGCGATAGTACCCGCTTAAATATTTTCGGCGACTTTGTAAATCATGGAAGGTTTCATTTGTTAGGCGGAATAGTGTCATTTATCGGAGATGACGTAAACAGAATTTCCGGTGGCACATACACCAACCTTACTATCAACAATACCACACCTCTTGGCATAACATTAGACGATACCGTTGAAATAACGGGTTCTTTGACGCTGAACAATGGTATTGTGAAAACAAATGGCAACATCATTTCAATAAACAATCCATCTCCTCAGGCAATCAAAAATTACGGAAGCAACAATTACATCAACGGGCCCTTAGTTAGAGCCGTTTCTGACACCGGCCTATATGCTTTCCCTGTTGGAGATGATGTGATTTACGCATTGTGTATGATTCGCCCGCGTGGAAGCACAGGAGGTGTCAGCAAATTTAAGGTAACATTTATACACAAACAGGGAACAGATGATGGCCTGAATTTGCAATTTGGAAATACGACTATTAATAGTGTCCATCCTGCAGGAATTTGGCTGATTGAGCCAGACCAACAACCCAACTTCGGCACGGGTGGCATAAGTGGTGATTACGAACTAATATTTGATGTTAGTGGTTTTCCGGGTTTACAAGATTATAATTTCTATATCTTAACGAGACCGGATTCCTCAACTAATGCTGCAGACTGGAGGTTGGCAGGCATTCAGTCAGGCGCAACGGTTCAGAATGGAAGAATAACGGTAAGCGGTATTACTCACTTCTCTCAATGGGGTATAGGTACAGGTGGGGGGTCATTGCCGGTTACACTTGCCATGTTTAAAGCTAAACCTAAGGAAAATAAATACATTCACCTGGAATGGGTGACTGCCTCCGAAATTGATAATAAAGGCTTTTTCGTAGAAAGAAGCACCAACGGAGTTGAGTTTGCTTCCTTAGGATTCATACAGGGTAAAGGAAACTCCAACGAGACAGTGATATATCCCTATGACGATAAAAACGTAGAATCTAACATAACTTACTATTATCGTTTAAAACAGGTAGATTTCGATGAATCATTCGAGTATTCAAAAATTGTTACTGCATCGCTGGACGACAATAATGCTCAGGAGATAAAGATTGGTGAATTTATTCCCAACCCGGCAAGCTCAGTGGCAACACTCGATATTATATCCAACAAGGCTTGCTCTGCAGAAATAGTGCTCTCTGCTTCTTCAGGGCAGAAGATGCTGGAAAGCTCTTTACATATAGAACCCGGAGAGAACAACTTTAACATCAACGTAGGCGATCTTTCAGAAGGAACCTACGTGGCCAGCATCAAAATAGGCGAGGTGATTCACAACAGGAAGTTGGTTATTAAAAGATAACTCATAGGAAACAAACGGGGATGGGTTTTGGAGAGGGTTTTCCCACCCCGTTTTATTTTGAACAGGGTACAGGCAGGGAAGGGGTTTTTGGAGAGGGTTTTCCCCGAGCCCTGCTTTTTTATTTTATAATAATTTATATATATTCATTTAGCACTGAATTATCCTTCTTTTAAAGAGCCTAACCAGCTTTTCATTATATTTTTTGGCTTTTTACAGAAAAAAATACCTTTGCGGCGTCAAAAAAATTAGAATATGCTCACTCAGCGCAAAAAAGCTATAGAAACAGTCGTAAACAGAGAACCTGTTAGTCCAAGACTCGAAGGCACTAAAGTTTCAGATTATTATGGAATTAATGTATTTAATGACAAAGCCATGCGCGAATACCTCAGCGATGAGGCTTATAAAGCCGTGAAAGAAGCTATGCGTACTGGCACAAAAATTAGCCGTGATGTGGCTGATGCTGTGGCAGCAGGAATGAAAACCTGGGCAATAAAAAAAGGAGCTAACTCATATACTCACTGGTTTCAACCTCTTACCGGGCTTACAGCAGAAAAACACGACATGTTTTTTACGCCCAAAGGAGATGGAGCCATTGAGGTATTTAGCGGAGATGCATTGGTGCAGCAAGAACCGGATGCTTCCTCTTTCCCAAGCGGTGGAATAAGAGCAACATTTGAAGCGCGCGGATATACAGCATGGGACCCGTCATCGCCGGCATTTATCATGGAAATTGGCGATGGAAAAACGCTTTGTATTCCCACTATATTTATCTCTTATACCGGAGAAACACTGGACTACAAGGCTCCATTGCTCAAGAGCTGTGCTTTTTTAGAGAGGGCAGCGCTACCGGTAGTACACATGTTTGATAAAGATGCAACTAAAGTAACCGCAACGCTGGGTTGGGAACAGGAATATTTTCTCATTGATGAAGCCTTATACTATGCACGCCCCGATTTGATGGCATGTGGCAGAACCTTATTCGGAGCATCATCATCCAAAGGTCAGCAGTTGGAAGATCATTATTTTGGTTCTATTCCGGAAAGAGTTTACGCTTTTATGCTTGATTTAGAAGCAGAGTGTCATAAGCTTGGCATACCTATACGTACCAGACACAACGAAGTTGCTCCTTCGCAGTTTGAATGTGCTCCAATGTTTGAAGAAGTTAGTGTTGCTGTTGACCACAACCAATTACTAATGGATTTGATGGAGCGGGTTGCCCGCAGACACAAGTTAAGGGTTTTGCTCCACGAAAAACCTTTTGCCGGTATAAACGGAAGCGGCAAACACAACAACTGGAGTCTTGGCACAGATACCGGCAAAAATCTACTAAGCCCCGGAAAAACACCCAAAAACAATCTTCTTTTCCTCACCTTCTTTGTGAATGTACTAAAGGCAGTAAGTGAGTATGGCGACCTTATACGAGCCTCGATAGCATCGGCAGGCAATGACCATCGTCTTGGTGCAAACGAGGCACCTCCTGCTATAATATCTGCATTCATCGGATCTTACATGACTAATGTGTTAGATGAAATTGAAAAAAGAGTAGCCAAAGGTAAATACGATGAATTAGCTAATGCCACTTTGAAATTAGACATTCACAACAAAATCCCCGATGTGCTTCTCGACAATACAGACCGCAACCGCACATCTCCTTTTGCCTTCACAGGAAATAAGTTTGAAGTCAGGGCAGTAGGCTCATCTGCCAATTGCGCATCAACTATGACAGTGATGAATACTATAATGGGCCAACAGCTTCTCGATTTTAAGGCAGAGGTAGATAAACTCATAAAAGAAGGCGAAAGCAAAGAGGGAGCAATTATGCGCGTAATACGCCAATATATATCAGACAGCAGAAAGATTTGTTTTGAAGGAGACGGATACAGCGAAGCATGGCAGAAAGAAGCAAAAAAACGCGGGCTTAATAATGTAAAAACAACTCCGTATGCCTTAGACTTCCTTAAACAGAAAAAATACAAAGATGTGTTTGTGAAAAACGGAATTTTTACCGAGCGAGAGATAGATGCCCGATATGAAGTAGAAAATCACAAATACATCTTAAAAATAAATATTGAAGCCAAAACCATGATTGATTTGGTTACTAACCAAATCATTCCCGCTGCCGTTGAATATAGCAACAAGCTAGTAGATAATATTCAGGGACTGAAGTCAGTTGGAATACCCGCTTCAGCTTATAAAGCACAGAAAGAGCTGCTTGAAGAAATATCAGAAAAGATAAATACCGCAAAGGCTACATTAGACAAATTAAATAAAGCATTGGAGGGTGCACACAATTCCAAATCAACCGGCGATGAGGCAAAATATTATTGCGATAAAGTTAAACCTGTTATGGATGAGCTACGCCAAACTGTGGATGCCATGGAAGGTATTGTGGACGATGCACTGTGGCCTCTACCCAAATACAGAGAGATGCTCTTTATAAGATAAAAATAAGCCTGGCAGCGTCTCAAAAATAACTAGTTATTTTTGACTATACTTACGCATATAACGCGTTGGTCAGAAATTACTTTTAGATTGTAGCAAGCACTTTGTAACTGAGAAGTGTTTATTTCAAAGATACCATTTTTGTTAACCACATCGACATTCAGTTCTCTTCCGGCCAGATCATATAATTTGATTTGGCAATTTTGTAATTCCTGAGCATCCAGATAAACTTTATCTATGAACGGGTTTGGGAAAACACGTATAGCGAGATCTTTTTCACTATAAACATTGCTTAGAGTGTTTGGTGTAAAATGCAATACAAAGCGCTCATTGAAATCATTTTTAAAAGCATTGAATGTATATTCAGGGAGCTTGATTAAGTTGTGCATTACTCCGGCTTTCTTGTCTTCAAGATACACAGAAAATCCGTGCAACTGTTCAAAGCCATAAGCATTAATTCTGAAAGTGCCGTCTAAACCCGGTTCGAAACCGATAGGAATAGAAGGAGTAGAGGCTACATCTTTGTTAACATTAACGCTAGCCCAGACGCTTCCAATAAGTGAGTAAATTGTTGGTTGGCCGGCTATGCTTCTAAGTTTTCCGCCATCGAAGGCGGGCTCATAGCCGTTGGTGGCGTTTTCATTGAAATCAAAATAAGTAATATCTCTATGTCCATTTCCTGCCACCTCTAAACTCATTTTGTATTCATCTGTTTTGTGGAAGGCTACCGGCGCTCTTCTTCGGTCGGTAGCATTGATTCGGAAAGTGGCAGGAGCTCCTCCAATTAAACTTTTTCTCGCAAAGAATCCTTGAAAAGGAGCGAGCCGTCCGCTACCGCTCATGCTTAATGGTTGATAAGTGCCTGCATAAGGACCATGAGTATGTAATACCAGAACATTATTGTCAAAATCAGTATTTACAGCATAATCTAAGTCTAATGGAGCAAGGTATGGATTTCCCAATAAATGCCAACCCGAAGCGTAAGTATTTCCTTGTTTGGAGGTAAGAATCCAACCACTATTCTGCAAACCGGTCAGAGCGTAGTTACCCATATTGGGTGCATCGCTCATAACAAGCGTACCGCTGCCGAGTTTTACAACAGAATATCCGCGGGCATTCTCTGCGTTGCCGCCACTTTTTACTTTCCATGCCTGCAGATGGCAGGTGCTCACATTGCTTTCATCATACTCAAAAACGTTTCCGTAATTAGAGGATGGGTGTAGCGTTGTCTCATCGCAATCCGCAGTAGGAGTTACATAAACGTTATTTGCTCCTGTTAAGGTAGAACTGAATTGTGCAAAAGAAACCTGATCAAATGGACTGGAGAAGAGGTGTTGATTGTATAGTTTGGAATCGTAAGCATCTGAGTACGCTCTTTCTGCCGTAACCACTCCGCTTATTGTCCCGCTGTATCCTGATGAAAAGTTATCTATGATACCAACAGAAAATACATTAGGAGAAAGAAATCTTATCTTGCCGAAAGTAGCGTCTAGATTTCCGGTTTTTAAATCCAGAGAACCCGATATGCTGATGTTGCAATTGTTGTTTAAAGAAGCTCCCGATGAATTATTTAACCTGAGAATATCAAATTTCATTTTACCATCCAGAGATTGGGCACTGGTTCCGTTTAATTCTACTTTTCCTAAACCGGAGAAGGATGCCCCATGATATGGAGTTGCTATAATATTTCCGCACACATTCAAAGAAGATGATGCTGCTAATAACAAAATCTCTGCATTGTTGGCAAGAATTAAATTTCCAACTTGTATTGTTCCACTAGCAATAATAGGCAAATATGGTCCTTCGGTAGATATTAAGGTGTTGTCAGAACAAGAACCGGGAATCATTCCCATATGCCAGTTTGCAGGATTAAACCAATCATTATCAACATTTCCTTCCCATTTATAATCGTGGCATTTCTGAACATACACATTAAATTCCTTAGTGGTAGAACATCCGGTGCTGTCACTTAAAGTAACATAGACGTAGTGTGGGTTACCTATACTATATAGGTTGTGGATAGAAAAAGTGTCATTACTATTAGAACTATATGTATTCCAGGGAGAATACCAAAAGTAATTTTGAGCATCGTTGTTATCTGTAATAAGTTGTAAAGAAAGGCCTTCACAAAGAGAAGAAAGAGGAATTCCATAAACGTTGAAAGACGGATTAGGCCTGAAAGTAAAATGTTTAGAGAAAGATTTGGATGATGCACAAATGCCCGGCCTGTGAACAACCACCGAATAAGTTCCTTGTTCTGAAACGTCAGAGGAATCAATGTAAATGACAGAACTGGATGAGCTGCCACCAGGGTAACTCCATTGTATGTTGTAGCTTTCCGGAAAAGCAGTTAGTATAATCGTATTGGCTTCGCAGATGTTTATTGTATCTATATAATAGTAATCGAAGGTGCTTTGGTTGTACACCTGCACATCTGCCCCTAATGGAAGACACATAGAAGTTACAAATGCATCAATGGCACCTTTGTAGATATTACCAAAAGAACCTGTAGAGGTTGGAAAATCAGAGGAATTTGTTCTTCCTACAAAAAAGGCTTGCCCTTGACTATTGGCATCAACATCATAAGAAATTTCTTCTGAGCTGCCACCCAAATATGAGCTGTATAATACCTCCCATTCTGTGTTGGATTTAAAATTAAGTTTCAGGATTATTGCATCTGAGGCACCGCTTAGAAAATTTTTGTGAGCGCCGGGGGAGACAGGAAAGTCTGAAGAAAAAGAATAACCAGTTATCGTAACGTTATGTGAATTTTCAACTTTTACCGAAAGAAAATAGTCATTCAGCGCTCCTCCATACAGAGTAGAAGACATCTCTACTCCTGTGGAACTTAGTACAAACATAAATCCATCGCGGGTATTTGGCTCAGGAGTATTTTTAAATGCAAGAGGATAGATGGTAAAAGAAGGAACAGTGTGAGTTGACGAACCGTAAGTTCCAACAACAAAAACCCTGTTGTACTCATCTTGGTCCATTCCGTAAACTCTTCCTTCATGTGCCGCAACAAAAAAACCTCTTTTGAAAGTTGTGAGATTAGAGTCAAGTATGGCGAGATATGGCGCCTGATAACTTGAACTACCATAAAAGTTTGCACCTGCGCCTGCTGTAACTGGAATGCCATTTGTTGCAGGAGGAGACATTTCAGATCTTGAACTGCCGCCTATTACTACATCCCCTGTAGCACTTATGATTTTTACAGATTGCCCTACTTCATCGCCATCGCCTCCGAGAAAAGTAGAAAACAACAAATTACCAGCAGAAGAATAGCAGGTAATGAATATATCATCATTCCAGTTATAAGAAACATCGTATGCTCCTGTGGTTACCGGAAAAAGATTAGATTTTGTGTAGCCGGTAACGTAAATTCTGCCGTTGTTTTGGTTGATATCAAGATCGTTGATAAAATCATTAAAGTGAGATCCAAGATAAGTTGAAAAAATCAAGCCGTTACCGGCCGCATTCAATTTGAGCAAAAAGCCATCCAAACTACCGCCAAATGTGGGCTGATGAGCCAGGTTAGTTGGAAATCCATTGGAACAGAAGCCACCAACAATAGCATTTCCGTTTTCTACCCTAACAGCAAGAGCCCTATCTATTCCGGTACTGCCGATATAAGTAGAATAAATCAAAGTGTTACCGTTAGTTTTAGTTACGAACACATCATCACTGCCGATTTGCGATATAGAATATGAGCCGAAAACGGTTGGAAAATTATTTGAGGCTGTAAGGCCTGTAACATATACATTACCAGAATTATCGGTACGAACTTTTACAGCTATGTCCGCTCCAGTACCTCCAAGGTATGCGCTCCAGATAATGGGGTCTATTACAACAGGCAAATTTTTATTGTATGAACCTAATAGAAACCCCGCATTGCCATTTTCGTCAATAACCCATGAAGATGGAATTTCTACCCTTTTTTCGTTGATTACCTGATATGCATATAAACCTGACAACCTTATTGAATTAGAACCCGCCGAGAATACAAGTTGGTTGTCCTGTAAGGAAACATTGTTGGCGCCTTCAATTTTCAACTTTATATTTTGTGGCTTACCCCCCGGCAAAACCACATAATCAAATCTCGGCATCCCATTATCGAAATACCAGCGTTGATTTACATTGGGATAAATATTCTTTATTTCTACTTCTTTATAAAGCGAAACGTTTGATATCCAATTAGAGGGATCAGGCCCTGAGAAGTAGTTATAAATGCCTTTACAGAGATGCTTTCCGGAACCAGTTGTTTTTGTGGAAGCTCCTATATTGGACACCGCAACAGCATGACCCACCTTTGTGATTGAAAAAGATTCACTGTTAGAAAAATGCTCTGGTAACTTTAAATCTATGCCTCGTCGAATTTCATATTGGTCAATCACAAATCCGTCTTTTGTGATCCATAAGTCCTGACCTTTTAGTTTACTCTGGAAAAGAACATTGCCAGGCCATTGCCCTTTATTTTCAATAAAAAATTCATTGTTGGAATCCGGGTTTGCCAGAGCTTTGTTAAGTAATTCAAAAATTAAAAAGAAGGTTAGAACGAAGGGCGGAGAGATTTTTTTCATGTGCGGTGATTTATTCAAATATATGTTAAAAATACTATAAGTCAATACCCAATTGAATCTTTTTTTAAATAAAAACGTAAAAGGCTCATTTCGAATCAAAAAAATTCTTTAGCTGAAACAATATGGGAAAAGTTTATTTTGCACAATGCTGAAGAAGTTCATTTCCTATATTGATCCGTTAATCACTCTGGCTAAGAAATCACTAATCCTCACACATCGCCAGCCCGATGGAGATGCTCTTGGTAGCTGTTTGGCATGGATGCGTTTTTTACAGAAGCACGGATGTGAAGTATTGTTTGTGTCCCCTACTAATATTACTCCTAACCTTAGTTGGTTGCCTTACTTTAAAGATGCCGTATCTTTCGAGGAAGAATCAGGAAAAAAAAAGACAGAGTCCTGGCTTGCTTCTACTGATTTAATATTTTGTCTGGATTTTAATGCACTGAGCCGGCTGGAGGAGCTTGGCAACCTTGTCCTCCATCATAAGGCCGTAAAAGTGATGATAGACCATCATAGGGAACCAGAAGATTTTGCCAATTATATATTCAGCGATACCTCCTATGCTGCAACTAGCGAAATGATATATGATGTAATTTCAGCAATGGGAAAAGATAAATATATAGATGAGGAGATGGCAGAGCTGCTATATGCCGGAATATGTACCGACACGGGTTTTTTTCAGTTTAACAATACCACGCCAAGGTCTTTAAATATTGCTGCAAAGTTAGTTGAGAAAGGCGCAAGGCCGGATTATGTAAGCGAAATGGTGAATAATATTTTTCATGTGCGCCGGCTTCGTTTCTTTGGCTTCTGTTTGGATAAAAAATTAAAACTTGCTCAAGGCGGCAAAGTGGCTTATATCATGGCTTCGTCTAAGGAAATCAAACGCTACCGTTTACAGAATGGAGACAGTGAAGGACTTGTAAATTATCCTTTCAAAATAAAAGGAGTAGAAATGACAGCTCTTTTCTGCGAAGAATCGGACAGGATAAAAATATCTTTTCGCAGCCGAGGAAATAACTTAGATATGAACACATTTGCTCGTACCTTCTTTAATGGAGGTGGGCATTTTAACGCAGCAGGAGGCAAAAGCTTCGATTCATTGGAACAAACAGAAATAAATTTTTTGAAAGCTCTGGAAACTTTGTTTCCTATGCAATAAAATTTTCATTTTGCATTAATGAAAACCTTAAAAACAACAAGAATTATTATGAAAATCGAACACTTTGGCACACTGTTGCTGGCAGGATTGCTGGCTGCGTGCAGTGCAAACGGCAATAAGTCGCAGGAACAATCAAATGAAAACCTTACCTCCGCACCAGAGCCTCCAGCTTTAATACAGCAAGAAGAGAATTGGCAAAATACCCCCGGTTTGTATGCCAAATTCGAGACCTCTAAAGGGGTTATTGTGTGTAGGCTGGAATATCAAAAAGTACCTATGACAGTGGGCAATTTTGTTGCCCTTGCCGAGGGAAAAATGAAAAATACGGCGCGGCCCGAAGGTACGCCTTACTACGATGGACTAACATTTCATCGGGTTATCTCAAATTTTATGATACAGGGTGGCGATCCGCTTGGCAACGGTATGGGCGGCCCAGGTTATCAATTCGAAGATGAAATTGACCCCACTTTGCGACATTCAGGACCCGGTGTGTTATCAATGGCTAACGCGGGCCCAAACACCAACGGCTCACAGTTTTTTATTACACATAAAGAAACTCCGTGGCTTGATGGCAAACACAGCGTTTTTGGCCAGGTAGTGCAAGGGCAAAAAGTGGTTGATGCCATAGTGCAAGGTGATAAAATTGAAAAGCTAACCATCGTGCGTGTGGGAGAAGATGCCGCAAAATTTGATGCACTAAAGGCTTTTAATGAAGGCAGAGCGATTATCGCTAAAAGACTCGAAGAGGCGCGCAAAGCCGCCAGAGCGCAATTTGAGCAGTTTGTCAAAACCAAATTTCCAAACGCTAAAAAAACACCTTCCGGCTTATATTACATCATAGAAAAACAAGGTACTGGCGAGCAGGCTGTAGCCGGTAAAACTGTGAATGTACACTACACAGGCACTTTGGCAGATGGTACAAAATTTGACTCTTCGCTCGACCGCGGCCAGCCTTTTTCTTTTCAACTAGGCAGAGGAATGGTGATTAAAGGATGGGATGAAGGAATCGCTTTGTTTAAGGTAGGTGGAAAGGGCAAGCTGATTATCCCATCAGAACTGGGTTATGGCGAAAGGGGAGCAGGCGGTGTGATTCCTCCAAATGCAACATTGATATTTGATGTGGAATTGTTAGGGGTGCAATAGATATTCAACTAGACTAAATCTGATTCACCCCTAAATTCTCAATTAAAACTTGTATAGAGCATAGTAGGTTTTAAAGGAGCGCTTTAACGCCCGGAAGCTCTTTTCCTTCAAAAAACTCGAGCAAGGCACCTCCACCGGTAGATACATAACTTATTTTATCGGATAGGCCAATCAGATTTACTGCCGCAACGCTGTCGCCTCCTCCAACTAAGCTGAATGCCCCATTTTGTGTAGCCTCTGCAACAGCTTGCGCAATAGCTATTGTACCTTTTCTGAGGGGCTCCATTTCAAACACTCCCATCGGTCCATTCCATAAGATAGTCTTAGATTTCAAAAGAATTTCTTTGTATTGATCAATCGCCGAATCCCCAATATCTAATCCCATCCAACCATTGGGGATGTTGTTGCTTGGGGCGTGTGCTATGTGTGCATCTGATGCAAAACGATCAGCTATAACTGAATCGTCCGGCAGAAGCAGCCTTACGTTTTTATTTGCAGCTTTTTGCAGAATGATTTTCGCTTGTTCGATTCGGTCTTCTTCGCATAATGAGTTGCCGATGTTACCGCCTGTGGCTTTAAAAAAAGTGTAAGCCATGCCGCCCCCTATAAGAATATTATCGGCTATATTGAGAAGGTTTTCTAAAATAAGAATCTTGTCGCTTACTTTTGCGCCTCCAATCACTGCTGTAAAAGGACGCTCTGCTTGCTCCAGAATCTTTTTGGCGTTGCGAACTTCTTCTGCCATTAAATAACCGAAAACTCTTCTTTCTCTCGGATAAAAATTGGCCACCACAGTAGTAGAGGCGTGGGCGCGATGCGCGCTTCCAAATGCATCGTTAACATATATGTCCCCGTGTTTAGCTAATTTTTCGGCAAAGGCTACATCTCCTTTTTCTTCTTCTTTGTAAAAACGAGTGTTTTCTAAAAGAAGCACTTCCCCGGGCCGCAAATCGGATGACATTGCAAAAGCAGAATCTCCAACACAATCATCGGCAAACTTTACAGGCCTGGCAAGCAGCGATTGCAATACAGGCACAACATGCCGCAAAGAATGACGTTCCACATCAATACTTCCGTCTTCTTTTAATTTTTTTAGCGGGCGGCCCAGATGGCTCATTAATACTACCGATCCTCCATCGTTTAATACTTTTTGAATAGTGGGCAAAGAAGCCTTTATTCTAGTATCATCAGTTACTTCAAAATTT
The DNA here is from genome assembly GCA_033578915.1 of Chitinophagales bacterium. Classification (GTDB taxonomy): domain Bacteria; phylum Bacteroidota; class Bacteroidia; order Chitinophagales; family LD1; genus UBA7692. Next base: position 21,076 of record JAVQWQ010000022.1, read on the forward strand.
TTTTTATCCAGCGGCACATTGAAATCTACGCGTATAAGTGCTCGCAGCCCTTTGAAATCTATGTTGTCTATGGTATTCATCTGTTTGTTTTATATATAATTGTTGGACAAATATATTTTCAAAGAAATGTAAATGCTCGAGTCCGTGTTTGATTAATTATTTAATCTGTTGTTAATTGTTGAAGAAATTTCCTGGCCGGTAAATCCGAAGTCTTCCGGTTTATAAAAGTGTTTCGATTTATAATTCCTGCTTTGTTTTACATATGTAGATATTTTGTTTTTTAAATGATGGGAAAAGTTCCAATTAAAGTAATTATAAATCATCTCTACAGAAGACAGAGGATCTTTAATTAATTCATCATAAGATATCTGCACATATTGCGCTGGTTCAAATTTCTTTTTCATATTAAACAGATGCACATAATAATTCATGCTAAGCTCACACCATATGCGGTAAGCCGGATCTGTTTTAGCCAATGAAGGAGAATGCAACGGATACATAGAAGAAAACATACTTGCCATTGACGTTACTGCCTCCGCAGGATTTCGGTAGATGTGAATGATTTTAAGATCGCGGAATCGGGAAAGCAATGTTGCAACTCTTCCTGAACTGCACACATTTTTTGCCAGGTAAGTTTTGTTTTCGCTACCTACCCCGTACAAAAACCTTTTAACACAGTCTTCATAAAAATTCATTGCTTTTTCTTGCAAATGAGCATCCTGAAGATCTAAAAAATAACTTGCTGGAACCCGGTCGGCAAAGGGAAAAAGGATAAATATGCCTGGGCTTAACATCATCTGCGCAAAGATGGCTTCGTCTTCCTCAGGCTGGTTAAAACGCATAGGATGAATATTTTTCCAGCCGCCAAAAAGCTTGTTCTCCACAAAACGGACAACGCTCGAAAGGGGGCTGCCAATGCAATGATGAATTCTATTTAGCAGTTTGTATGTTCTGACAAATGATACTGAACAAAACAAGGTATCAGCAAATTTCATGTAAGTGAATCGCTCTTCATCCAATGCAAGTAGGTTGTGTAAAAAAGTAGTGCCGCTTCGCGGATTGGATATAATGAAAACCGGTTGTTTTATGCTTTTCTTTTTGTATTTCCAGAAAAACAGCTCATCAATCAACCGAAAAAAGATGTGTAATATCAAATTAACAATCCACAGTATGATAAAAAAAGCTGTCAATAGCCACAGTCGTATGTTAAATGATTTGACAGTGTAGCAAAGACAAAGAAACAAGGTCCGGAAGTGAATAAAATAAAATCGAGAAAAAATCAACCGCACTTCTTTATTGATTCTTGAAAGTTTGATTTAGGCCTTTCAAATAAAGCTCATTTTAAAGCCTTGCTTTAATAAAAAATTGAAAAATAAATTTTTAAGTTATTGAAACAAAGTTGCCTGATAC
>JAVQWQ010000023.1:0-22297 GCA_033578915.1 Chitinophagales bacterium
TAGCAAGGGCAGGCATTGGGGTAAACGGTATGCATACCCCGTTTAATGCATTTCCCACATTTCAGCACGAAGCAACAGTGTACCGTGGAGGTGTGCCTGAGCGTTTTCAAATCTCACACAATATCCTTCGCTCTATTATCAAACAAGGTGAAAATGTGCTTGCAATACAAACCCATAACAGCTTTCAAAGCAACGACCTAAGCAGTAATTATTTTCTCTCTTTCGGCATAGCCGATGCCCGAAACTTATTTAGGCCTGTTCCTGCATGGTTTGATAGCAGCCCTTCCTTCTTTCATACAAATTTCAGGCTTGCAATGGGAAAGACCATTTACCTTTTTAACCCTTTCGGGCGCTGTATTGATTCGCTCTACATCCTGGAATGCGACATAGATCATAGTTTCGGCAGGGTAAAAGATGGCTCGGATACTCTTTGTTACTTCTACCGGGCTACACCGAATATGTCAAACGACTCAAATTTTAGTTTTTCAGAATACTACGAAATTACTGGTATTTTTCCTCCGGCGGGATTTTACGATTCATCAATTTTTATAACCCTGCAAGCTCCTCCGGGTGTTTCTGTGCATTATACAATAGGAGGTAAAACTCCTGACGAATCAGACCCTGTATTTTCAGCACCTATCCGAATTGATACTACATGTGTGGTGTCGTTCAGAGCATACGGCAACGGAGCTGGTAAACCGGGTAAAACAATAAGGCATACCTATTTTATTGCAGAGCCGCAGTTCTCTCTGCCGTTAATATCAATTTCAACCGACCCGATTAATTTATGGAGCGATAGTATTGGCATCTACACAAAAGGGCAAAATTACAACAGTCTTTATCCCTACTTCGGAGCCAACTTTTGGAAAAAATGGGAAAGACTTTCCCATATAGAATATTTCGGAGAGGATAAACAACTGAAATTTAAAGGGCCATTTGGGCTTAAAATTCACGGAAACTGGAGCCGAGGTCAGCCTCAAAAGGGCTTGCGGGTGGACTTTGACCATAAATACGGCTTTCCAATGGCCAACTATCCGCTCATACCTGATAAACAACACATTCATGCATACCGCGCATTTAATCTTAGAAATGCAGGCAACGATTATTTCGGAAGCCGTTTCCGTGATGCGCTCATGCAACGCAGCATGAAAAACACTCATGTAGATTACATGGGATACTCTCCTGCCGTAGTTTATCTAAATGGATGTTATTGGGGACTTTATGAGATTCGCGAAAAGGTTGATCAAGAATATCTGCGATTTAATCACCATGTAAACCCCAATGCTGTTGACCTCATTTCTTATGACCATAATTTAGGTTTTCAGGTACACAACGGAACTGATTCTGCATTCTACGATATGTTTTACCGAATCACAGCTACACCTCCTGACGCTGATTCATTTGAAACGTTGGTAAAAAAATTTATAGATTTCAAAAACTACTCTGATTATTTCATTGCCCAAATATTTTATGCCAACAGCGACTGGATGGGAGAATGGACCAACAATATCAAGTGCTGGAAAGCGCATGAGCCGGGCAGCAGGTGGCGATATATACTTTGGGATATGGATTTTGGCTGTGGTTTTAAAAATCCTGATGGGAACAAACTGATGAGCAAGCCTGATGATTATATGTGGAACAGGGCGCGTAGGCCGCTTATAAGCAATGAACATTCGAGGCTTTTTAATCATATCATATCCAACAAAAGTCTTAGAAATTATTTTTTGAACCGGATGGCCGACTTGGTAAATACTACACTGAGAGTAGACAGCTTTGAGGCTTTAGCCACACAAATGAAGAACGAAATTCTTTCTGAAATTTCGAGACACCACCAAAAATGGGGAGGAAATATGGCCTCATTTGAACAGAGCATAGAAAATATGATTGAGTTTGTTCGGAACAGGCCTCAGTATCTCTTTCAACACGCAGTAGAAGAATTTCAATTAAATAAACATATTACGATTACACTTGATATACAGCCGGAGGGAGCCGGGCATATTTTTTTAAATACAATAGATATCAAGCACTTTCCTTTTTCAGGAACTTACTTCGATGGCGTGCCGGTAAATGTCAAAGCAATAGCAAATGATGAATATGAATTTTCTCATTGGCACGCATTAAGAAACTTCAACTCTTTACCTTACGATAGTTTGCATATAAATATCACAGAATCCGATACCCTGGTAGCTGTGTTCAGGAATAAAACAACATCGTCAGTACATTTCCCAAAGGAACAAACAAATACGCCTCATCTTTTCAACAAATCCAATACATGGGTAATAATTTCTCCGCATAAACAAATCATTACATGTACACTATACGATATCCTTGGTAAAAAAATTGATGAACAAACAGACAATGAAAAATGCATTTTCACAAAAAATGGTCTGGCAAAAGGTGTTTACATTATTCAAGCTGCATTAAACTCAAAAACATATACATGGAAAGTTGTACACGATTAAGCATCTAAGATTGTTGCCCGTTGTTTGTAGAAATTTCTTTCTGGCTATCAGCAAGCTGCCTTTCGCGCTCAAGCAATTTTTCGAGAGTATTTTCCTTAAGAAAAGCAACGGAGATATCACGTAAGTCTTTAAAAGCACTGCGGATGCAGGTTTTTTCATCAGATACATTTTCTCCTCGCAGGGTTGATAGTATTTATAGGCCGCACAGGGCACTAATGCGATAGGGCCATCATAAAGCCTGAGTATATCTGCCATGTTGATTTGAGAGACCGTCTTAATTAAATAATATCCGCCCCCTCTCCCCTTTTTACTACCTAAGATGCCAGCATTTTTGAGTTCAAGGAGTATAGCTTCGAGAAATTTTTTGGGTATGTTTTCCTTAGTGGCGATTTCTTCTATTAATGTACGCTTTTGTTCCTTATTTCTGGCAAGGTACAAAAGGGCTTTAATGGCATATTTGCTCTTCTTGGAAATCACATACAAATTTTAAAAATTATTTTTCAAAATAAGATATTCAATTTCCAATGTGTTATTCGTAAAAAAATTTCCAAATGTTCTGACTCCATCGCTGGCTTGCGTGAGAAGACATCACTAAGGCATATGGCATTCTTTTCCTATAAAATAACAAAAATGTTATATCAATCAAATGCTTAACACGAAGTATTTACTTGGAATAATTTAAAACAGAGAAAATCTATTCTCTTTAATTGTAGAAAATTATTTTTAATCCTATGTAATTTAACAGAAGCCAAACTTTTGATAATACAGAAGTGTTTAAATGATATAGGATTGCTATAAAATTGCACCTTGATTCAAAAGAGGGCATTGCTTACTAAATGAAACTTACCTTTCACGTAACCTCCTCTATATGCAATGTTCCTCTCGCTGAGTGGCAGCAAATTGTACCAAAAGATAATTTGTTACATCAATATGAATATCTGAAAAGTGTGGAAGAATGTTTGGAAAGAGTATGCGGTTTTCGTTATGTTTTGATATATGAAAATAAGAGCCTGACGGGCGCAGCATATTTTCAAATTGTACAGTTCAATGGAAAGCAGTTAAATAATTACTCCGTCAGTAAAAGTCTTGTGTCTAAAATACAACGAACTTTATTAAGTGTAATCAAAGCAAGGTTGCTGGTTGGAGCTAATCTTCTTATGACAGGCGAAAAGGCTGCTTTTTTTAAGAGAGGTTTAGAGATGGGAACATCCGCATTGATATATTCTGCTACAGTGAAAGAATTAATGAGAATAGACAAAGAGGTTGATGCTTTTCTGATGCCGGACATATATGCGCATGACACTGAACTCCTGAAGGTTTTTGAAGGTGATCAATTTCACATCATTCGGGAAGAGCCGGATATGTTTATGACGCTAAATCCATCATGGAATACGTTTGAGGATTACAAAAAGAACTTGTTATCTAAGTATCGCATTCGAACAAATAAATGCTTGAAGCTTTCCGAGCATATTGAAAGAAAAGAACTTTCTGAGCAAGAAATTAAAGAGCAAGAGCACGATATTTTTGCTCTTTATCAAAACACCTTAGATAAAGTTCCTTTCTCTTTGATAAGTGTAAAACGTGAATTCTTTGCTGCGCAAAAAAGGATTTTACCCAACACATATCATATTTTCGGATATTTTGTAAATAATAAACTCGTTGGTTTTAACTCTATATATCTTTTAAATAATACAGCAGAAGTGCATTATGTAGGAATCAACTATGAAATAAATAAATCTTGTAAGCTGTATCTGCGCATGCTGTTAGATTCTATTTCATATAGTATTGAAAATAAACTAAGCATGTTGCACTTCGGAAGGACAGCCACTGAAATAAAGAGTTCAGTGGGAGCACAGCCTATGGCCATTTTTGGAGTGTTGAGGCACAAAAATTTTTTATACAACCAATTTATAGTAGGCCCTCTGAGCAAAAAAATACAACCTCAGGAAGCCGTAATCAGAAGGCCTTTTAACACACAATATACCAATCAGTGAATTCCATTAGCGCTTAGCCAACGCTCTGCCTCAAGAGCAGCCATACAGCCGCTTCCCGCAGCAGTTACGGCCTGGCGATATACCTTATCCTGGACATCTCCGCAAGCAAAAACTCCTTCAATGTCTGTCTTGGGCGTACCATTGTGAGTAATGATGTAACCTTGTTCGTCTGTTGGCAGAAAATCTTTAAAGATTTCTGAATTAGGCTTGTGGCCTATTGCAACAAAAAAACCTTTAATAGGTATAGTAGTTTTTTCCCCTGTTTTATTGTTGAAGACGCGAACGGCCTCCACTGCTTTATCGCCAAGAATCTCTTCAGTTTCTGTATTCCAATATATTTTGATATTAGGTGTATTGAAAACTCTTTGTTGCATAATTTTAGATGCGCGCATTTGGTCTCTTCTGACCAACATGTGAACTTTGGTAGCTAACTTCGAAAGATATAGTGCTTCTTCACAAGCTGTATCACCTGCTCCTACTATAGCTACTTCGGTGTTGCGATAGAAGAAGCCATCACAAACTGCACAGGCACTGACGCCACTACCATTGAGCCGCTGCTCGCTTGGAAGTCCCAGCCATTTGGCTTCTGCGCCAGTAGCGATAATAACAGCATGCGCTGTAAGCACTTTCTCTCCATCTATCCAGATTTTTTTAGGTGATACCGAGAAATCTACCTTAGTAACCATCCCAAAACGAATATCTGTACCGAAGCGCTCCGCTTGCTGACGAAAATCTTCCATCATCTGTGGGCCAAGAACACCTTTTGGGTAGCCGGGATAGTTTTCAACTTCTGTTGTGTTCATTAATTGTCCGCCCTGCTGAATACCGGTAATCATTACAGGGTTTAGATTAGCACGTGCAGCATAAATAGCAGCAGTGTAGCCGGCTGGTCCTGAACCAATAATCAGGCATTTTATAGTATCATTATTTCCCATTAAAGAGTAATTTTTGCGGCAAATCTTAAAAAGTCTCGAACAATAATTCGCTAAATATTATCAAGTATTAAAAAACAATAAGAAAGTCAATAAGTTTATTTCATTTTGAAAATCTAATTTTGAATGATAGACAGAACTCAATGTAAAGATGATTTTGAGAAAATACGGTTACCCTTTAAGGACTTATGGCTAGATTATAATCTCAGAAATTATATCGAGAAGGATTAAAAAGGCCTTGGTTGGAAAAAATATTTTTTACTAATTACTTTGAAGACATTATGGAAGGGGATTTCAAAGGGACCGATTTTTCCTGTTCAGGGCTGAGCACTACTCCTTTGATGGTAATAACCTTTGTCGGCTCACTGGCATTGGATGTAATCGTTATAGCTTTAGTAAAGGGGCCTACTCTGCCTTGTGTATTGTAAGTTGCTGTAATAGAACCTTCCTTGCCAGGTAAAATAGGCTCTTTAGACCAACTGGGCGTGGTACAACCACAGCTCGCTTTTACGTTTGTGAGAATTAAAGGCTCTTTACCAACGTTCTTAAATTTGAATTCGTGCGTCACCTGGGGGCCTTCAGGTACTTCTCCGAAATCAAAAACCTCTTCTTCAAATTTGAATACAGGCGCATTTGGATTAGCGGCCGGTTCTGAATTACTCTCTTTATTTTGGCTAAGTAGGCTAATACTAGATCCTATGAAAAGTATTAATAAAATATTTTTCATACACATATTTTTCTATGCTAAAATACAAGTGTTAATCGCTTATGTAAATTCTATTAACATCATTTTATGGCTGTTGATGTTCAAACTCCCAACACTTCAACAAATCTGCAACCAAAAAAATGCTTCCAGCCGCCAATACTAAATCGTCTTCGTATGCACTAGAAATAGCGATATTAAGAGCTTCAGCAGGGCTTGCATAAGCTTGCCCATTTAGCCCAAACGAGCTTGCAATATTCGCCAACTCGTTCGCAGGCTTTCCACGAGGCACCTCAGGTTTACAAAAATAATAAATAGCGTTCTTTGGCAGCACTTCCATCACCATGCTCAGATCCTTATCTGCCACTGTTCCGTAAACAAAATGAAAATTTGAAAAGCTTAAATTTTCCAAAGATGCCAGCAACATTTTGATTCCGCCTTCATTGTGAGCGCTGTCAAATATTACTAAAGGTTTTTTGCTCATAACCATCCATCGCCCAAAAAAACCCGTGTTCTTTTTTACCTTATTCAAGCTGGAAATAATGTGATTCAGCGTAATTTTTATGTCGGTATTTTTTTGAAGTAACATTAATGCTGCTAAAGCAGTCTGAATATTCTGCTTTTGATAATTTCCTAAAAGGTCGATACTGCAAGTGTAGTGCTGTCCAGTCTCCTTCAAGACAAACGAAACGCATAAATCATTGAATTCAAGTACCTCAACCCACTCATCTGAAAACCAAAGAGGTGCATCTAAAACTTTAGCTTTTTCAACAAATACATGTGCCACCTCAAGTTGCCTCTCACCTACTATCACAGGAACTTTCGATTTAATGATTCCTGCTTTTTGAGTAGCAATTTCAGATAATTCTTTTCCAAGAATATGTTGGTGGTCATAACTAATGTTTGTGATAACGGAAATGGCCGGACGGATAATATTGGTTGAATCTAATCTTCCGCCAAGTCCAGTTTCGATAACGCACCAATCTGTATTCTGATGTTTAAACCATGAAAACATCATAGCTGTCGTTATTTCAAAAAAGGAAGCATTCATACTTTTAATGGCAGTCATGTGCTTAGAAATGAATTCAACGACAAATGACTCGTCTATCCAATCTCTGCCGATTTTAATACGTTCACGATAGTTCAAATAATGAGGAGAAGTGTATATGCCTGTTTTATAACCTGCTTCAATAAGAGCCGATGCAATAATATGAGTAACTGAGCCTTTGCCATTGGTTCCGGCAATGTGGATACATTTTAAATCGTTTTGAGGATTGCCAAGTAAATCGCAAAAACGAATGATATTATCTAGGCTTCCTCTGTATGCTGCCGGGCCGATACGTTGATACATCGGCAGTTGGTTGAGCAAAAACTCCAAGGCCTGAAGATATTGCATAGCCTAAGTTTAAGAACTGCAATTATAGCAGAAGCCTTTTGCTTTGGTAATATGATTATAATGTTTGATTAAAACCAGGATAAATTCTCATTAAAAGAAAAAGAGCAACTTAATCAGGCACAACACCGTTATTTAAGTCAGGATATTGTAGTGTAAAAAAATATTTTTATAAGCTGGCTATTTTCGGCCACGCGCCTTAGGGCGCGTGGCCGAAAAAGTTTCTAAAATCGGTTGGTTTTTATGATTTAATCAATCATTTCTGTTTCATGCAAAAATAAATATGCAAGACGTAATAGTTCATTTTTGCATCCCAAAGATGAGATAACCATGCAGTTACTTAAAAATGATTTTCATTTCCACTCTTCTGTTCTTCTGTTTACCTTCTTTGGTTTTGTTGTCTGCAATCGGGCGTGTTTCACCAAAGCCCTCCGTCTCAAGTTTACTGCCATCTACTCCTCTGCCAATCAAATAACGTTTTACTGCCTCGGCACGTTTTTGAGAAAGAATCAGATTAAATTGGTCATCGCCATCACTATCAGTATGACCTTCTATCTTCAGGCCATACTGTGGCTTATCTATGAGCAATTTGGCAAGGCTATTCAATGAAATGTAACTACTTGGGCGAATTACGTCTTTTCCTGTCTCAAACTCAAGGTTTTCAAAAGCATATTTTATAATATCTAGTTCTTTCTTTTCAATTTTTGGACAACCACGGTTTTCAACCACTCCAAAGGTGTTAGGACAGGCATCATCTTTGTCGAGCACACCATCACCATCGCTATCTTTGTAAGGACATCCTTTGTTTTCTTTTGGCCCTGCCTGACGTGGACAATCGTCTTCATTGTCATACAATCCATCCCCGTCACTATCGGGACATCCTTTGTGGGCAATATCTCCCGGAACATCGACACAGTCGTCATTTTTATCAGCTACACCATCTCCATCGCGGTCGGGGCATCCCTTAAGAGCTGCCACGCCTGCCTGGTCAGGACATTCATCATTTTTGTCGGGAATGCTATCGCCATCAGCATCGGGGCATCCCTTGAGGGCTACGATTCCCTTATCATCCGGGCATTCATCTTCTGCGTCTGTAACTCCATCTGCATCTCTGTCCGGGCATCCTTGCAGGTCACGAAGGCCAGGAACATCCGGACATTTATCATCTTTGTCGAGTACCCCATCAAGATCTCTATCCGGACAGCCTCTCGACTCCCACGTGCCTTTTTCGCGTTTACACTTATCTTCACGGTTAGACACAAAGTCTTTATCGCGGTCGCGATGCTTCTTGGGCAACACAGGAATTTTAAGCGCTACATGGACATCGGCATTATAAGCAAACTTTTTTGCCCCGGCCAGAGCCAGAAAATCTGATGTGCCTACAATTATAGGGCCTATCCTTACAGTGCTGCCAACATTAAAGTTGCCAAGCACATCATAAGAAACTGGTAAATACAAACCTAAGCAACGCCAGTCTAAATGGGGAGTAACAGTAAAAGTGGATATATGATGAACACTACGACGGCTGTCCAGACGAGGCGCAACACTGGCTAATGCATGCAATCCAAAGAAATGAACGGGATTATAGTCGAACCACAAATTGAAGCGCGTAGGTAGCCATACGTAAAAATTTGGTTTTGTCTTACTTGTATTAATAATGTCGAATCCTTCCGTGAGTCTGATGGTATCTCCAAAGCTTTTAATTCCTTCATTAGGGCTAAAATCTTTAACATACCAATCTTGTTTGTTAAGGTTAAATTCATAACTATATTCAGACTTTCTGAATTTAATTCTACCAATATCGGTAACAGAAAAACCCACCTGCAGGGTATGAAGATTTTTGCGTATATCATACCACTCACGACCATCCATTTTATATTTATATTTTTCCTGTCTGGGCCTCCATTCATAAACCACTGCCAAATCCCCGGCAAAAGATATGCCGCGATCTATAAAACTCAGAGCATCTTTAACATAGCCATAAATATCTTCAGCATGATCTCTTTCAAAATATTCCTTTGTGGTAGGCGCTACGGAGTTGACCTCTAAAGCACCCCTGGAATCGTAGATAGAAATGGTATCAAAGTTCTGCCATCGATACTCTACATTTTCAAGAAAGGTATTCAAACCCATAATGCCCTGAATAAACTTGAATGTCCCTCCTGCTTTTAGATAATGATTGTTTTTATTCAGGATTTCTCTGGAATAAGTAATCCCATAGTCAATCCACGATAGCGCATTAATGCGCACATCTCCTTCTTTTAATCTTATATAATTGAATTTATCAATAGAATCTGCTTTAAAACCGACCCCCCAGTATGATATTCTTGCAAGCTTTTGGCTTATTCTGTCGGCGTTTACTACAGCATTTATATTCCATGTGAAAGCAAGGGCGTTTTTATGGCTTTCTTTACGTTTGCCGAATGTGAACATAAATGAGAGCGGTCCTTGTACCTGAGCGCCTACATAGGCATGTTTATCTCGCCCGTTAAGCCTTTCGCGTAAATATGTTTCCTGAAAATCCAAAGATGAATTTACATAGTCCTTTCTTAACCCGACTTTGGGATCTATACCAATGTAATTATTTCCAACGTTAGCAGCAACTCCAAAAAGGGTCATGTCAAAACGATGGCGATCGCCTGCAATAGCAGGATTAAAGCTAACATTGGTAACACCACCAAATTGGCTTGAGCGCAATCCCAGGAAGTATTGCGCTGCAGCTTTCTGAACAAGAACATTCAAGAAAGATAACAGAAGGAAAACTCTAAACTGCATGGTTATAATATTATTTATAAAATGCTAATACATATATGGAAAATATTTATTTATGTTTTATATTAAAGTTTTCACAAGTACTCAACAATTTGTATTCTCTAACCAACACATTCTTATTTTTATCGCATGCATTTAAATTCATTAACTGCTATTTCTCCGATAGATGGAAGATATCGAAACAAAGTTGAGATTGTTGGAAAATATTTTTCCGAATATGCCTTGATGGCTTATCGCATAAAAGTAGAATTGCTTTATCTTATTGCTCTTAGTAAAGAATTGCCTGTTCTGGCTTCTTTACAAAAGTATGAAGAGGCGTTGCATTCAATACACGATTCATTCAATATTGAAGAAGCGTTGAAAATAAAAGAATATGAAAATAAAACACATCATGATGTAAAGGCCGTTGAATATTTTATTAAAGATAAACTTGAGTCTTTGGGACTTAAAAATTATAAAGAATATGTTCATTTTGGGCTCACTTCGCAAGACATCAACAACACTGCTATACCTCTTGCACTAAAAGATTTTTTGCAGCAAATATTTTATCCTCGATTGGAAGAACTTATTTCTTATCTGGGCAAATTGGCCGATGAATGGAGAAATATTCCTATGTTGGCGCGTACACACGGACAGCCGGCCTCTCCCACAAGACTTGGAAAAGAGATACTGGTGTATGTTGAGCGTTTAGAAAAACAACTGGATCAATTGAAACTGATTCCTCATGCAGCAAAATTCGGCGGAGCAACCGGAAATATGAACGCACATGTGGTTGCTTTTCCCGCTCATGATTGGAAAAAATTTGCAGACCATTTTGTAAATGAAATATTAGGACTGCAAAGAAGTATATACACAACACAAATTGAACACTACGACTTTCTTGCCGCACAGCTTGATGCAATAAAAAGAATTAATACCATTCTGATTGACCTATGCAGAGATATGTGGTTGTACATCAGCATGGATTATTTTATTCAAAAAATTAACTCAGACGAAGTGGGAAGCAGCGCTATGCCTCACAAAGTTAATCCTATTGACTTTGAAAATGCCGAAGGCAACAGTGGGGTTGCTATTGCTTTTCTGGAACATTTAAGCTCAAAATTACCAATCAGTCGTTTGCAACGGGATCTTACCGACTCAACAGTTCTGCGAAATCTTGGAGTGCCGTTAGCCCATACGCTACTTTCTCTAAGTTCAATCATGAATGGTCTCAGAAAACTTCTTCTCAATAAAACAAAAATTGATGAGGACTTGGAGAAAAACTGGTCTGTTGTAGCTGAAGCTATTCAAACTATTCTGCGCCGTGAGGGCTATCCCAATCCATATGAAAAGCTTAAAGCATTTACGCGAGGAAAAGCGAACCTCTCTAGAAAAGAATTTGAGGAATTTATTATGTCTCTCGATGTAAGCGAGCAAATCAAGAAAGAATTGATTTCTATCACCCCGTTTAATTATTTGGGGTTAGAAGCCTGATGTTGACTAAAGTATTTCTATCCTATGTTTTAGCAAAATGTAACTTTACGAGTTAGCCAACTCATAAATTTTTTTGATGTTGGTGAGAAAATTTATTAATCATCGTTCATACTGCTGAATTTCATCAAAAAAATATTCCAGCTTTACGCCGGCCTCCAGAAACAATGCTTCACTTTCAGCCCCGGCGTGGTATCTGCGTTGGCAAACTACACGTTTAATACCACAATTAATAATAAGCATCGCGCATGTGCGGCACGGAGTCATCCTGCAATATAGGGTAGCTCCCTCCAAAGATACACCTCGCTTAGCAGCCTGGCATATGGCATTTTGCTCTGCGTGAACGGTTCTTACACAATGCTCGGTAATTGTCCCGTCTTCATGCACCACTTTTTTCATTTGGTGGCCTACATCATCGCAATGAGGCAAGCCAACAGGTGAACCTACATATCCGGTTACTAATAACTGATTATCGCGTGCCACAACGCAACCGCTCCTTCCTCTTCCGCAAGTAGCGCGTTTACTAATGGCTTCCATCACTTCCATAAAATATTCATCCCAGCTTGGTCTCTTATATGGCTCCTGATTCATAAATATGATTTGTTTAGTAAACCTAAAGTATATCTACAAAGAATAAGACAAAAAAAATTGAATAAAATTTCGACTGAATAATAACACAACTTATCGCATTATTTAGAAATAGTTTTTTCTACATAAAACACAACTTAGGTTATACAGAAAAAAATAGCACTTAATCAGTCTTTCATTCTTCAAATAGTTTACGGGATAAATTATAATCTCGTCATCAGCAAATTGCAATACCTCTTTGAATAGATTTAAAAACCAAAACATTCTTTTCCCGACATTAATTAGGTTTGCCTCAACATGACAAAACCTTATAATTTTTACTCAGGCCCTGCCGTATTGCCGGATGAAGTGCTTGAAAAAGCTGCCCAGGCTATAAAAGACTTTGCCGGAACGCGCTTATCCATATTAGAAATATCTCATCGCAGCAAAGAATTTGTTGAGGTTATGCAGGAGGCTCGTTTGTTGGTCAAGCAAATTCTGCGACTCGACCATCATAAAGAGGTTCTTTTTCTTCAGGGAGGAGCATCTCAGCAGTTTTTTATGGTTCCAATGAATCTACTCCGAAAAGGAGAAGTAGCAGCCTATTTCGATACCGGCCAATGGAGCAGCCGTGCTATTGCTGAAGCAAAAAAAATCGGTTCAGTCGAGGTTTTGGCTTCGTCTGCTTCTTCTCAATATAATCACATACCTAAAGTATGGATGGATAATCCGCAGCTTTTTCAAAAAACTTATTCTTATATCCATATCACATCAAACAATACCGTTTTTGGAACACAATGGAGTAAGCCACTTCTGGAGAACTTATTTGAAATGGCTAACTGCCCGATAGTGGCAGATATGAGCAGTGATCTTTTTTCGCGAGAACTTGATTTTAATCGTTTTGGTTTGATTTATGCCGGAGCACAAAAAAATTTCGGCCCGGCCGGCGTAACATTAGTTATTGTTGATAAGAGAATTCTCAAAGAATCTGAAAAACAATTACCTACATTGCTCAATTACCAAAAGCTCATTGAAGCAGAAAGCATGTATAACACTCCTGCTGTATTTGCTGTGTTTATATGTTGGCTTACATTGCAATGGATTAAAAGAAGGGGATTAGAGAATCTGGAACAAGAAAGTATTCGAAAAGCTCAATTGCTCTATGAGGCCATTGATGATTCAACCCTTTTTAAAGGAACTGTTTCGAAAGAGGATAGAAGTAGAATGAATGTTTGCTTCAAAACCAAAAATCCCGACATGGATAAACTTTTTCTCGAATATTGTGAAAACAACAACTTGGTTGGCTTAGCCGGATATAGGACAGTTGGAGGCTTTAGAGCATCTATATATAATGCCATGCCCGTAGAAGGAGTTCAAAAACTAATACAATGTATAAAAGAATTTGAAAGCAAAAATGGAATTAATTGATACACACGCTCATTTATATCACGAACAATTATCCGGCGATATAGGCCAAGTTATCGAGCGTTGCAAACAACAAGGGGTAAAGGCTGTAGTTCTGCCAAACATCAATGAACATAGTGTTCAGCCTTTGCTCAATTTATGCGAACGGTCTGATGACATTATTCAGTTTTATCCTGCCATGGGGCTTCATCCATGCGATGTAAAAGAAAACGTTGAAGAACAACTCCTTTTCTTTAAAAATGAAATGGATAAAAAAAAGTACTATGCCGTAGGAGAAACAGGTTTAGATTTTTACTGGGATTTGACATACAAGGAGCAACAAATTTTTTCTTTTAAAAAGCATCTGGAATGGGCTATTTCGTATAATTTACCTGTAATCATCCACAGTAGAAATTCTACACGCGCTTGTATCGATATAGTTAAAGCGTATGGGCGACAAGTTAAGGGTGTGTTTCATTGTTTTTCGGGAACTTATGAAGAAGCGTTAGAAATTATAGCATTAGGAATGTATTTAGGAATAGGTGGCAGCATTACCTATAAAAATTCAAAACCTTTACAAGAGGCTATTCAAAAAATAGGCCTGGAGCATATTGTATTGGAAACAGATGCTCCTTTCCTATCTCCGGAACCCCACAGAGGCAAACGAAACGAAAGTAGCTATATCATTTATACCGCACATTTTTTAGCTAAACTCAAAGGTATCGATGTAAATAAGCTGTGTGGAGCAACTTCTTACAATGCAAAAGTATTATTCAATATCCAGTATAACTCACAGCACTCGAAAAGCTGAGTGCTAGTAATGTAAGTTCTAATAATTAGAATATAAAAAAGCGATAAAAAGAAGGCCAACCTATAATTTTATAATTTAGTCAAGCTCACAAGTAATTGCACCTGTTTGGCCTTGTTCATACGCTTCATAGCTTTTACAAATAGTTTCTGCTTGCTGCTTCGTAGCATCAGGAATGATGATTCTCGCTACACCACCCGAAGCCACACACTGACAAGTATAATCTTTTTTACAAGAAGATAATCCTGCAACCATTAAAGTGATAATAAATAAAAATGGGTAAATTTTTTTCATAGCTTTTATTTTAACTCAAATATGAAAACTCTAAATTTAATTCCAAAGGAATTTTTTAGTTTTTCAACATTTAATACTATTTGAAATTTCATTCTTCCCTTTAGTTTTGCGGCATTATTAACTAAAAATTTAATACTATGAAAAAAATGTTCAGATCTTTTCTTTTTGTAGCTACAGTTGCTACGCTTTTCACTGTTAGTTCGTGTACCAAAGAATGTGACGAAGGTTACGAAGGCAACGATTGCAAGACCGAAATCAGAGAAAAATATCTAGGTTCTTGGACTGCTGAAGATGACTGTGTTAAAAATACAACCACAAATCAGCCGGTTCCTTACACTGTCATCAACAAAAAAGCGGGTTCAGTTACCCAGTTTGAAATTACTAACGTTGCAAATGCAGGTGTAACTGTAGTTGCTACCGTAAACACAGAAACAACATTTACCATCGACAAGCAAACAGTTAAAGTAGGAACAGCCAATGTAGAAGTAACTGGTAATGGAACAATCTCCGCAGATAAGAAAACCGTAACTGCTACTTATACTGTTACCGGTTCTGGAGGTGCTCAAAGCTGTAGCGTAAAGCTTACAAGATAAAAAAGCCCTCAAAATAAAAAAGCCGCTCATTTGAGCGGCTTTTTTTATTGAATAATAAATTGTTATGGCTTTCCTGCTGCTTTTTCAAAAGGATTTGTTACTTTTTGTTCTCCTTGCTTTTGGCCGGCAGCTTTTTCAAAAGGATTAGTTGTTTGAGTTCCGCCACTGCTTTGTCCGGAAGCCTTTTCAAACGGATTAGTTGTCTTAGGTTCTTCTTTCTTTACCGGTTCATTTTTCTTAGGCTCAGCAGCAGCCGTTGGCTTCTTTGGAGCTGGTTTTGGTACGGGCTTGCCACCTTTTTTAGCAGTAGCTTCTGCAGCCAATCTTTCAACTTCGGCCTGAGCAGCGGCTAGAACCTCTGCATCGCATTCTGCAGCAACTTCTGCTTCTAGCGCCTTAATTTTCTCATCAATAAGGCTTTGAATCTTGTCGTTTTGTTCCTGAGTCTTTTTTGCAATTTCTTCTGCGTTATTGCAACTGTTAAGCGCTATAGCTGCTGTAGCGCTTGCAACTAAAACCATGAATATCTTTTTCATCGTTATTTAATTTTTAAAGTTAAAAAATTATTGAGCTTGACCGGCTGCATTTTGCAATTCAGCCACTTTGGCAGCAACTTTAGCTGCTTTTTCGCTTTCACAGGCTGCTTTCAATTCAGCGCGCTTGCTTTCGGCAATAGCGTTGAAAGCGGAATCAACTTTTGCAGTAATTTGTTCTTCGGTGAGTGGAACAAATTTTTCACCGCAACTCACCAATGCGAGTGAAAAAATCGAAGCTGCCCCCAGCAGCGAAAAGAATTTCTTTTTCATAGTTTAAATGTTTTTGAAATATATTTTTTTGAACGCTGCGAAAATACATGTAAGGTTTTTAAATAAACAAGCAATGATGAAAATAATTTTTATTGTATATGAAATGTTAAAAAGGCAAAACAAATTATTCATTCAGCAAGTCAGGCCTTCGTTGGCGCGTGCGCTCCAGCGCTTGTTCAAATCGCCACTCCTGAATTCTCTTTTCGTGCCCGGATAATAATACTTCCGGTACAGCAAGCCCTCTGAATACCGGTGGCCTGGTGTAAACCGGCGGTGCTAAAAGATTATCCTGAAAAGAATCGCTTAATGCAGATGTCTCGTCATTCAATACTCCGGGCAGCAACCTTCCGATGCCGTCCACCAAAACAGCAGCTGCAAGTTCCCCTCCCGATAATACATAATCACCAATAGATATCTCTTTTGTAATAAATAATTGCCTGATTCTTTCATCTATTCCTTTGTAGTGACCACACAGTAATATAATATTTTCCAGCAGCGATATAGAATTCAGCATCTTCTGATTAAGCCTTTCACCATCAGGTGTGAGATATATTATTTCATCATAAGTTCTCTCGCTCTGTAGTTTTTCAATGCACGCAGCGATGGGTTCACACATCATTACCATACCGGCCCCCCCGCCATACTGGTAATCGTCCACTGTTTTATGTTTATCTGTGGCAAAATCACGAAGGTTAATCAGATGAATGTCCAGTAGCCCTTTTTCTTGTGCACGTTTCAAAATGCTGTGGTTAAAAGGGCTATGAAGCAGCTCAGGTAAAACAGTAATTATATCAATTCTCATCCTGTAGGTTATTGATCTGTATTTATGTATGCTTCAATAATACCTTGAGGTAAGCGCGTGTATAATATTTTGTTTTCATAATCAATCTTTATCAGAAAAACGTCTGTAAGCGGGAACATCACCTCATGATTGCGATAGTTAAGCGATAAGATGGTATGTGCTTTGCTATGCATCGCATCAGAAATAATTCCCAGCTCCCCGTAGCATTCATCTATTACTTTAAAACTTATGTAGTTAAAATCTTCTGTCTGTTTAAAGAATTCATCAAAGTCCTTTGTTTTAATCATAATTTCAGCATGAGTCAATTTCACAGCCGCCTCCCTTGAAGAAATTTCTTCTAATTTTAAATAGCCCTGCTTGGCTTCCGTTATTTTTATTTCTTCCACAAAATAAGGTATAGGCTGACTTTGTTGTGTTTCTGCAAGATAAACAGACTTGGGAAATTCTGAACTTTTCAATTCAAAGAGTAAATAAAAACGGAAAGCCCCACGTGTACCGTGAGGCTTACCTACTTTGGCTACTGTTGTGAACATACGATTCACAAATCAGCGGCTTATGTTATTTATTCAGATACTTCAGCAGAGGTATCTCCGCCTTCTGTTTCCGGTTTTTCAGCTTCAGCCTGGGCAGCCGCTGCCGCTGCGAGTGCTTCAGCGCGTTTACGTTCACGCTCTTCGCGTTTTTTGGCTTCCTCCTCCAGCAATTTAGCCATACGTTCAGCTTTGTCTTTATGATGCTTGCGTTGATGATCCAGCACAGCATTTTTGTGTGCTTCTTGCCATTCCTGAAATTTTTGCTCTGCAACCTCCAAAGAAAAAGCTCCTTTTGCCACTCCGCGAAGTAAATGCTTTTTGTACAACACGCCTTTATACTTCAGAATTGCGTGAACTGTATCTGTTGGCTCTGCGCCTTTCTGCAACCAGTTAAGAGCGCGATCAACATCAATATGGATAGTAGCAGGCCTGGTGAGAGGATTGTAGTCGCCTATTTTTTCAATAAATTTTCCATCCCGAGGGGCGCGGCTGTCTGCTACAACAATGTGATAAAAAGGACGCTTTCCTCTTCCATGTCTTTGTAATCTGATACGTACTGCCATGTCTTAAAATTAATTTAAGGGTTGGGAATATATAGTATTATGATTTGCTTTCTACAATCACATATGAGCCATTATGCCCTGGCAAAGCTCCTTTTATTAACAGCAAATTTTGTTCGGGCAAAATTTTCACTATTTTAAGGTTTCGGACTTTCACGCGTTCTCCACCCATTCTTCCGGCCATGCGCATACCTTTTAGTACGTGGCTGGGGTCGGATGAGGCGCCAACCGAACCGGGTGCTCTTTCGCGGTCGTGTTGTCCATGAGAACCCATACCTACTCCGCTAAAGCCATGCCGCTTAACCACACCTTGAAACCCTTTTCCTTTCGATATCCCGATAACGTTTACAGACTCTCCGTTATCGAATATCTCTACCGTAACTTCATCTCCAATATTGGCTGTCAAATCAAAATCCCTGATCTCAGCCACCTTTCTTTTGGGAGTGGTATTAGCTTTCTTAAAATGGCCAATCAAAGGCTTTGGAGTGTTCTTCTCTTTGCGTTCGTCAAAAGCCAGTTGTATGGCATTATAACCGTCTTTTTCGGTAGTTTTCACCTGTGTAACAATACACGGACCTGCCTGTACAACGGTTACTGCAACTTGCTTGCCGTTGTCAAAGATACTGGTCATCCCGACCTTTTTACCTATTATTCCTTTCATACATTTTATTTTAGAGGAATCCCGGAAGCGATTGTCCAAGATTCATAAAAAACAACTTATTAAGCTTTAATTTCTACTTCGACCCCACTGGGCAACTCCAGCTTCATCAAAGCATCTACCGTTTTAGATGTTGTTGAATATATATCCAGCAACCTTTTATAAGTACACAGTTGAAATTGCTCTTTCGAGTTGGAGTTAACATGCGGGCAACGGTTTACCGTAAAAATCTTCTTTACAGTAGGCAGCGGAATAGGGCCGCTAACCACTGCGCCGGTGTTTCTCACGGTTTTTACTATCTTTTCAGCGCTTTTATCAACAAGGCTGTGGTCGTAGCTCTTCAACTTTATTCTTATTCTTTGGCTCATAGGTTACTCTAGTTTATATTAAGAAATTATTCTTCATCAATCTTAACATGCTTGCCTTGGTTTTTAGCAATCACTTCCTTGGCTATGTTCTCAGGAGCCGGCTGATAGCTATGAAATTCCATTGATGAGGTAGCCCGACCGGATGTAAGAGTTCTCAGCTGCGTGACGTATCCAAACATTTCGCTCAACGGCACCTTAGCCCTTATGACCTGTGCATTTTGCTTGGCTTCCATACCTTCAAGCATCCCTCTTCTGCGGTTCAGGTCACCTACTACATCTCCGGTATTTTCTTCTGGAGTTACCACCTCAAGTTTCATGATCGGCTCTAACAGAACCGGCCCCGCCAACTTGGCGGCATTCCTAAAGGCTAGTTTTGCACACAACTCAAAGGAAAGAGAGTCTGAGTCAACAGGGTGGAAAGAACCATCGTATAATCTCACGCGCATTCCATCGAGTTCGTAACCGGCCAATACACCAGTCTTCATAGCTTCACGAAGTCCTTTCTCAACTGCAGGGATAAATTCTTTTGGAATAGCGCCACCGAATATATCATTTATAAATTCAAGACCTTCCTTGTTATCTTGCGTAGGCCCTATTTCGATATGAATATCTGCATATTTTCCACGGCCACCGGTTTGCTTTTTATATAGCTCTCGATGAGTAACTGTTTTGGTAAGGCGTTCACGATAATTTACCTGTGGTTGACCTTGGTTGCATTCTACTTTAAACTCTCTG
This sequence comes from Chitinophagales bacterium, assembly GCA_033578915.1. Taxonomy (GTDB): domain Bacteria; phylum Bacteroidota; class Bacteroidia; order Chitinophagales; family LD1; genus UBA7692. The sequence continues at coordinate 19,855 of JAVQWQ010000023.1, forward strand.
CGCAACCTGTCCACAATAATTTCCAGATGAAGTTCACCCATTCCGGAAATAATGGTTTGACCGGTTTGCTCGTCAAAGCTTACTTTGAAGGTGGGGTCTTCTTCAGCCAACTTAGAGAGAGCCATGCCAAGCTTATCCATGTCCTTCTGGGTCTTGGGCTCAATAGCCAGCGAAATAACCGGCTCTGGAAATTTCATGCTCTCCAACACTATCGGATACTTTTCATCGCATAAAGTATCGCCCGTTCGTATATCTTTAAAGCCGACAGCCGCAGCAATATCGCCGGCTTCTACGCGCTCAATAGGGTTTTGCTTATTGGCATGCATCTGGAACAACCTCGAGATGCGCTCCTTTTTACCAGTACGGCTGTTGTACACATACGAGCCAGCTTCTAACGATCCTGAGTAAACACGGAAATAACATAGACGACCCACATAAGGGTCAGTAGCTATTTTGAAAGCCAACGCAGTAAAAGGCTCATCGGTATCTGGCTTACGTACAACCTCTTCACCAGTTTCAGGATTGGTTCCTTTAATAACTTCTTTATCCTGTGGGGAAGGAAGCAACGCGCATACGGCATCCAACACGGCTTGTACACCTTTATTTTTAAAAGATGAACCGCAAAACATCGGCACCACTTTTTGGGCAATCACTGCTTTGCGAATGGCCGCTCTTATTTCATCGGGAGATATGGAATTGGGATCTTCAAAAAATTTCTCCATCAAGGTGTCATCAAACTCAGCCACTTGCTCTAACATTTTTTCCCGGTACATTTTGGCATCTTCAACCAACTCGGCAGGAGTTTCAATCACCTTATAGGTCATTCCTTTGTCCTCCTCATTCCATATGATTGCCTGATTGGTTACCAAATCAACCACTCCTTTAAAATTATCTTCAACACCTATGGGAATTTGCATCACCATAGGATTGGCTCCAAGCATCGTTCTAACCTGGTTGACTACATTGAAATAATCAGCGCCCTGGCGGTCCATTTTATTCACAAAACCGATGCGCGCGACACCGTAGTTGTCTGCCAGCCTCCAGTTGGTTTCTGATTGCGGCTCTACTCCATCCACAGCAGAAAAGAGAAACACCAGGCCATCGAGCACGCGCAGGGAACGGTTCACCTCTACTGTAAAGTCAACGTGCCCGGGGGTGTCAATAATGTTGATGTCGTATTTTTTGCCTTGCCATGTCCATGAACAGCGCGTAGCGGCAGAGGTGATGGTGATACCCCTCTCCTGCTCCTGCTCCATCCAGTCCATGGTAGCTGCTCCTTCGTGTACTTCACCGATCTTGTAATTGACGCCGGTGTAGTAAAGGATGCGCTCCGTAGTAGTTGTTTTACCGGCATCAATATGAGCGGCTATTCCAATATTTCTGGTAAAACTGAGGTCTTTGCCCATACAGTATCGCTGAAACTTTGGTTTTAGAATTTAAAATGAGAAAATGCCTTATTGGCTTCTGCCATACGGTGCGTATCTTCTTTCTTTTTGAAGGCGCCACCCTCTCCCTTAGAAGCTGCAATGATCTCGGCCGCAAGTTTGTCGCTCATAGATTTGCCATTCCTCTCTCGGCTATATTGAATAAGCCATTTCATGGCGAGCGTAATCTTTCTTTCGGGGCGCACTTCAGTGGGTATTTGAAAGTTTGCGCCTCCAATCCTTCTGCTGCGAACCTCCACGGCAGGGCCTACATTAGCTATTGCTTTGCGCCAGGTTTCCAGTCCATTCTCTTTTGTTCTCTCTTCTACCAGATCTACAGCATCGTAGAAAATTTTATATGCCAGCGCTTTCTTGCCGTTCCACATCAATGAATTAACAAATTTGGTAACCATGGTGTCGCCAAATTTGGGATCAGGTTGCAGATAACGTTTAGGCGCTCTTTTCTTTCTCATTGTTTATCTGTGTTTGATTAAAAAATTATTTCTTCTTACCGGCTGCAGCAGCAGGAGCAGCACCTGGCTTAGGTCTTTTGGTGCCGTATTTGCTGCGGCTCTTTTTTCTGTTCTCCACTCCGGCGGTGTCTAAAGAACCACGCACGATATGATAACGCACACCGGGCAGGTCTTTCACACGGCCGCCACGAATAAGCACGATAGAGTGTTCCTGCAAGTTGTGCCCTTCGCCCGGTATGTATGCGATAACCTCCGTTGAGTTGGTCAAACGAACTTTTGCCACTTTCCTCAGCGCAGAGTTTGGTTTTTTGGGCGTTGTGGTGTACACACGCGTACAAACGCCACGCTTCTGAGGGCAGGCATCTAAGGCACGGCTCTTGGATTTGGCGCGTATAATCTGCCTCGATTTTCTCACTAATTGCTGTATAGTTGGCATTCCTATTTTTTTGGGAGGTGCAAAAGTAGCATCTTCATTTAAATATTCAAAAAAACTTTGCGCTTCGTGATTAGCATTATCAAAAAGATAATTTAATGACTCGAAGTTAT
>JAVQWQ010000024.1:0-22117 GCA_033578915.1 Chitinophagales bacterium
AGGCAATAGTCTATGTAATAAAATGGGGTACGGAAGATATGTTGCTGCCGCATCCAAAGTCCCCCTTTGAGAAGGAAATCAATACCGGAATAATTAACCTCAGGCCTGTACTTTTTTTCCATATCAATCCAAATCTTTCTTCTCTCTTCCGGCGATAGTTGCGGATTGGCATAAACAATGTGCTGGAACTCATCTACTGCTGTGCCATAAGGCAAGAACAACAAGGCAGTGTGGACATGTAACAACTTGTATTTGTGTACATCATCGCCAAAAAACAAGTGCGCCCAGGGAAAAGCGAAATATTCCATACTCATCGAATGAATTTCGCACGCATCATACGTAGGAAAAGCATACTCATCTAAATCAAGGTGACGACTTTGGAAAAACTGGAATGCATGTCCTGCCTCGTGGGTGAGCACATCTACATCGTGAGAGGTGCCGTTGAAATTTGAAAATATAAATGGCGCTTTGTATTTGGAGAGGTGCGTACAATAACCCCCGCTCACTTTTCCCTTTTTAGCCACAAGATCCATCAACTCATTTTGAATCATAAAGTCAAAAAACTCTCTTGTTTCAGGCGACAGGGCAGAGTACATTTCACGTCCTTTTTCTATTATCCACTCAGGAGAGCCCTTGGGCTTTGGATTGCCATCCTTAAAAAATACCTGACTGTCATAAAATTCTAATTTTTCCAACCCCAGGCGTTCAGCCTGGCGCTTGCGCAAAGTAGAGCATACCGGTACAACATATTTTTGAATGTGTTCTCTGAACGCCGCCACATCTTTTTCATCGTAATCTGTTCTTCCAAGCCTGTTATAAGCGAGTTTTATAAAATTCTCATATCCCAGCTTATGAGCAATCTTAGTGCGCACATGTACTAGCTTATCAAAGAGAGCATCAAACGCTTTCAGGTAATGATTCATCTGCTCATATTTGGCTCGAACAGCCTGCTCTCTTTCGCTTCGGTCAATACTTTGCTCATAGGGTTCCAGTTGTGGTAGATTAAGTTTCTTGCCCTTAAACTCCACCTGTATTTCGGCGATTAATTTCTGATATTCCGTGCACAATCGGTTTTCTTCCTGCAAATCCTCAATCACATCAGGGTTAAAACTCTTTAATGCCAGTTCGGCTATTTTAAAGAGGCGGTTGCCAAATTTTTTCTCTAAATCTGCCTTGAATGGAGTATTACCCAGAGACTTGTAAAACCTGATATACAAGTCGCGGAACATAGGTTCGTGCTTATCGAAATATGATTTCTCCGTCTCATAAAACGCATCAGTAACATCAATGGAGTTTCGTACAGCTGCTATTGTCGAAAAAGTCTGAAATTCTTTTCTAAGCTCATTAATACTTTTCAATAATTGACTCTGCTCTTCGGGTGTTGCCGCTCTGTCAAAGCGTGTTAATAACTCATTAAACTGTTTGGAGAGCAAGTCAAAATCGGGTCGCTTGTATTCAATAGATGAAAATTTAGGCATAACATTCATAATTTAAACCGGCGAAAGTATGTAATGCAATATCTAAATCAAATCTTTTTAAATTATCTTGAATTCACCGAATTATAAATGCACCCACCAACAGAGTCTTTTAGTGCTCCGGTTACTTCTTTTAATACGTTATTCCTGTTATCTAACCTTAAGTATCCCATTAGCGCAATGGCCAGTGCCTCTTTAAATTTTACAAGTTGATTATCCGGCACAACCAACATTATAGGTATCACAGCGCTTATCCTCTCAACGAGAAAATCATTAAAAGCTCCGCCACCCGTTACCAGAATTTTGCTTTTAGCAAAATCGAAACCTAAGAGATGCCCTGCCCGTGCTATATCATTAGCCAATGCACGAACTATATATTCTACTGCGGTGCGTATGGAGTCCTCAATTTTGCTTAATTCTTGCAGCACGGGAATAACTACATTCAGCGCAAAATTGTTGTCGAGCGATTTCGGAAAAATCTTTTGATGATAATCTAATGCCAACAGCTTTTCCAATACATCTTCATGAAGTTGGCCTGCCCGCGCCAGCCGCCCTTTGTCGTCATAGTCATACCCTAACTGTCTTGCAAAGTAGTTCAACAACTGGTTACAAGGAGCTACATCAAATGCCACAATTTGTTTATTGCGCTGTGCTGTCACGTTGCAAATCCCGCCAAGATTCAAACAATACGAATATTCATTAAAAAAAAGAGCGTCTGCAATCGGTACAATAGGCGCACCTTGCCCTCCCAGCGCTACATCTACAGTTCGGAAATCGCAAACTACAGGCAAACCCGTAAGAGCTGCCATCACTCCTCCATGCCCAATCTGCGTGCTGAAACCTTTCGCAGGGTCATGAAATACGGTGTGTCCATGGCTGGCAATAGCATCAATGCGATTTAACTTATACTCGCGGATAAAATCATTTATTTTTTCAGCAAAATAAGCCCCTAAATCAGCATCAGCCTTAACCAACTCAACCGCATCACATTGCGGCAGCGCTCTCAGCCTCCTCTCCCACCCCTCATCGTAACTATAACAAGAAGCCTCCAATATTTCATAAGTGAAGGAATAACTTTCAGTTATTTTACAGTACGCAAATCAATACCATCCAACGAGCTTCCACTCATCACCCCGATGATATATCTTTCCTTCATAGACCAAACGTAACTTTTTTACAACACTTGACAAGCATCCATTAAACGTTTATATTACATTAGCCGTTTTGGGTTTTTTTGATGGTTTTTCATTGTTTACTACACAGCAGTCGCACTTGCTTCTGCTGTGTTTTTGTTTAGCAAGTTTTCAAAAACGTTATCAAATTTTATACTTGGGGGTGCCCCCTGCGGCCTCAACCGTTCGACTTTGCTCAGCTTTTGAGGCCGCAGGGGTCGGGCTGCTGCGGGGTACGCTCTCGCTTCCGCCGCGACCGCGCCGGGAGGCGCGGTCGTGGCTGCTCGCTCCGCTCGCGCCCTCCGCATCCCTCACCCTAAGCTTCGTGCAACGTTCTCGTCTTTGCAAAAGCTTTGTTTAAAACTTTTCCAATATTCCTATGTTTGGCTTTGGATGAGAAAAGCGGTAATAATCGGTTCAGGAGTAGCTGGTTTGGCCACTGCCCTACGGCTAAGAAAAAGAGGATTTGATGTTACTGTACTAGAAGCTCAGGCACAAACAGGCGGCAAAGCAAAACGCATCACCAAAGAAGGATTCACCTGGGGTTACGGGCCATCGTTACTTACCATGCCACACCTTATTGATGAGTTATTCACATACTGCGGAAAAAACCCCTCCGACTACTACGAATACGTGCGTTTAGACCCTTTGTGTAAATATTTTTTTGATGATGGAGCGGTTGTGTATGCCTGGGCCGATTTGGAGCGATTTGCCGAATCATTTCAACAAGCCGCTGCCGAGCCAAAGCAAAATATTCACAAACACTTACAGGATATTTTTTTTAATTATCGCCTTACAGAAGATATATTTTTAAAAAAATCGGTTCACAAATTATCAACCTACCTCAACTACAAAGCCTTCAGAGCGCTGCTCAATGTACATCGCCTGGGCATATTTACCTCAATGAACGCTTCGCTTGAAAAGCGTTTTAAAACACCACACGCGGTTCAGTTTTTCAATCGCTACGCCACCTACAATGGAAGTAATCCATATAGGTGTCCGGCTACCCTCAACGTCATCGCTGCTCCGGAGTATTTACAGGGCGGCTACATGCTCAGCAACGGAATGCCGCAACTCATCGAAGCCATGACCACACTTGCCCATGAGATGGGAGTAAATTTTTGCCTGCACACGAAAGCAGAAAAAATTGAAATACAAAACAACAAAGCCGCAGGAGTATGGGCAAACGGCAAGTTTTATCCGGGCGATGTAGTGGTTTCTAATATGGATGTACAATTTACATACGACTTTCTGCTAAATCAATCTCCAAAACCAAAGCGGATTCTTTCACAGCCCCGTTCAACCTCTGCTGTTATTTTCTACTGGGGAATGAATAGGTCTTTCAGTCAATTAGATGTACACAACATTCTTTTTTCCTCAAACTATAAAGAAGAGTTCCGACATAAGGGTGAGTTAAAAACAATTTACAAAGATCCTACAGTATATATTTTCATAAGCAGCAAAATCAATTCTTCTCATGCACCTCCCGGATGCGAAAATTGGTTCGTTTTAGTGAATGCGCCTTTCAACTGCGGCCAGGATTGGGAAAGCCTGAAACGCGATACAAGAGCCTCAGTTATCAGAAAAGTAAAAAAATTACTTGGAGAGGATATAGAAAATAATATTGTAACCGAACATGTAAACACTCCTGTGAATATCGAACAAGACACCTTTAGCTATCTGGGTTCTCTGTATGGAAATAGTTCAGATAACCCTTTTTCTGCTTTTTTAAGACATCCGAACTTTTCCAGCGCCATACCTAACTTATTTTTTTGCGGTGGCAGTGTCCATCCGGGAGGTGGCGTGCCGCTTTGTTTATTGTCTGCAAAAATCATAGATGAATTGGTTCGTTGACTCCTGGAGGCCTTTAAGCCTCGTTTCCAAAGCGCTGCTTGTTGGGCTATGCGTTGTGTTGCTGGTTGGCGCTATCGGGATGAATCTTTCTTTTGCTCGCTCATTTTTTGAGCCTAAGGCTTCCCTTACATTGTTTTTTGCCTCTTTCATTTTAATTTATCTGCACCATCCAAAAAATTTACGTTTTGGATTAGCTGTTGCTGCAATTTTCTTCATTGGCATGCTTTCAGAAATAGTAGGAGTTAAAACAGGGAGGATTTTCGGGGTATATACTTATACCGGACGGCTTGGAATAGAGCTCTTCTCCGTACCGGTAGTAATAGGTTTCAACTGGTTTGCCCTAACATATGGCAGCAATATGCTCACGAGCGGGTTAATTCAGCATCGCTGGTTTCGGGTGTTTGCCTCTGCTTTTGTAATGGTTTTGTTCGACCTTCTGATAGAGCCTTTTGCTATCAGGCACCAATACTGGATTTGGCACGAAAACGGCACTCCGCCTCTTCAAAATTATATGGCATGGTTTGTAGTGAGTATCCTCAACAGCGCTGTTTTTAATTGGCTGGTACCTGCACGCCCAAACGCACAGGCGCTTGTTTTTATGCTGGGATTATTGTTGTTTTTGGTTTCAGATTTGCTTTGTAATTTATTAGAGCATTAATATGAAATTAAATTACTCCCACGATAAATCTTCTTCGCCGGAAAAATTCGTTTGCTCAATAGCGGTGTCGTTACTTGGGCGTTCTTCTTTGTTTGGCCTATGGCTTTCTCTTCTTCTTCTGGGTGCTGTTGGCCGCTCAGCGTCAAAGTTATATTCAGGCAGTAATTCTTGTTTGATGTAGTCCACTGTTTCATTGAGCGCTTCCATAAATTTTTTAAAATCCTCTTTGTAGAGAAAAATCTTGTGCATCTCGAATCCGTCTCCGTCAGGTTTTTTTTTGCTTTCTGTGATAGTCAAAAAGAAATCGCCCTGCTTGGTGCTTCTCACATCAAAAAAATAGGTCCTTCTTTTACCGGCTTTCAGCTTTTTGCTGAAATATCCGCTGTACATCGCTTCTTTGTTTTCCACCCTCAAATGTTTTTAACTTTATTAAATAAATAAAGCTAAAATAAAGATTGTTTTAATGAATGCAATAACATTGCCACGCATAAGTATGAATTTTCGTCTATTGTTATAGCAATTAAAAAAAACAAGAGGAGTTATACCATACTCAAAGTGAAGGGATTATTGGAGAGAATTTTTTTGATTTTGCTATTTCCATTTAGCGTTACTGCACAAATTTTTCAGCAGGTAACGCTTTCGCAGGCTGTATCGGAACCATTCTTCCAACGCCTGCATAGGGCTTCCCTTTTTATTCGGACAACAGCCTCACCGGTTTGTATGTAAGCAGTTATGAACAATCCTTGCTTTTTAAAAATTTATCAGGCAACTACTCTCTGGTGCCCGTACCTGCGCTATCCTCGCTCAAATCGAGCATTGGCGCCTCGGCAGCAGACTACAACCGGGACGGATATACCGATATTTATGTTGCGCTACAGAAAGGGTATCACTGTATTCTGAAAGGTGGAATAAACGGATGGACATTGGATACCAGCAGCATCGTAGGCCCGCTTAATTCACCAGGTTCTTTCGGTGTCTCATGGATAGACTACGATAACGATGGTTGGACAGACCTGATAGTACTAGCAAAAGGGGAAGCCCCAAAATTGTATAAAAACATCAATGGCACGCTTGTGCCGGTTATCAACACCGGTTTCTCTCAGAATATGAATAATTTTATTTCTGCTGCTTGTGCAGACTACGATGGCGATGGCGACCAGGATATTTTTTTGGTAAGCCACAAAGGAGAAAATGCGCTCTACCGCAACGAGGGTAATGGCACTTTTTTGCACGTAGAAAAGCAAGTATTTGTCCGAAAAGGGATATATTATGGGGCTAGCTGGGGAGATATTGATAATGACGAAGACCTTGACCTGTTGGTAACCGGAGGAGAACCCGGGGCAATTCAACCCCTTCAGATTTATATCAATCTGGGAAACGGTTCTTTTAAGCAAGATTTTACCACTGCTATTGTCAATGAACCAGGAGTAGCCTATGGTTCAGGCTGGGCTGACCTGGATAACGATGGTGATCTCGATCTGTTTGTTGCACGGCCTGCTTCAGGCTCATTCATGCAACAGCATTTGTTGTTTTTAAATAGCGGTTCTTTCAATTTTTCAAAATTGACTGAACCGATTGTGAATAACGCGGCCGCCTCCAGAGGTGTGGTTTGGACAGACTACGATAACGATGGTTTTCTGGATTTATACATTTCTAACGATAGCCTTCAAAACAACTTTTTATATCGCAACACCGGAAACCAGAATTCTTGGGTAAAATTCAGATTGATAGGTATCCGCAGCAATCCTAGCGCCATAGGCGCTAAAGTGCGCGTAAAAACCAGCAAAGGGTGGCAAATGCGGGAGGTTGCTGCCCAGACCGGCTATTGCAGCCAAAGCGACTTGACCGTACATTTTGGTTTGGCATCAGCAAATTGTATAGATAGTGTAGTTATTCTCTGGCCCAGCGGAGAAATATGCTCTTACACACAGTTGCCTGCAAATCGCCTGTATTTTGTTGATGAAGACTGCAACCAACTCCATCAGAATTATGAAAAACTTATTCCCGTGAAAGATACTACTTTATGTCCAGGCGCTACATGGGAGATAGAAGTTAGCGATTCGCTCGCAGTATGGAACAATACATACATTGGGCCAAAATATTCGATAGATAGTCAGGGTGTTTATTGGGTTACCATTGAAGATGCTTGCATAGGCAAGGTATCCGATACGGTTCGTGTAAATTACTCAGAATTAAAATTTGAAAATGTTGCAGATACTTTTTTCTGCAAAAATCAGCCTTTGATACTAGATTTTTCTCACCTTCCCTATCGTTTTGAGTGGAGTAACGGAGAGCAGCAACCTGTAGTAAGCATATCTAAACCCGGTATGTATGCGCTGACAATTGCCGACCAACATGGATGTATTTCTAAGGATACCTTTATCGTAGAAGAAAAGTATCTTCCGCTCAATCCTATTGATTTTTCAGATACTGTATTGTGTAAAGGTAATTCTATAAAAGTGGCTTTGAGTGGCTATAATAGTGTGCTATGGAGCGATGGCGCCGCAGACAGCGTTAGAAATTTCGATAAAGATGGGGAGTACCGGGTTAGAGTGCAAAATGTATGTGGCTATGCAGAAGATACGATAAGAATACTACAAGGAAGTTGTGACTGTATCTTGTCTATGCCCGATGCATTTACTCCCAATGGAGACAATATCAACGACTTGTTTGGGCCAATGTACGACTGCGAGCCTGATGAATATGAAATTAAAATCTTTAATCGCTGGGGAGAATGTATCTTCCAAACTACGCAACTAAGCGAAAACTGGGACGGCACTTACAAAAGCAGAGATGTGCCAACCGGTGTTTATACATATTTTGTACGCTATCGAAACGGAGCTAAAAAGCCAAACATCATAGAGGGCAGAGTGCTTCTTTTGCGTTAATTTATTGCTTGTAACTATGGAGAATTCCGCTTTGCACTTCGCAAATGATAATAGAGGTAAAAATTAAAGAAAAGACACTAAAGTATCCGTTTGTATCAGCTTTTCTGTTTCTATATATAAAAAGCATAAGCTAAGCTTTACGCTTATCTAAACTGAGGATTTTTTTATCCGGCCAAGCTATTTTATTTCGTAGGGGGGTTATGCAAGGGTTAACGATGTTAGCGGCTGCCCTGCTGTTCGTCAGAAGACGGTCAACTCGAAGTTTGTAGAAAAAGTTGATAGAAACAATTTTCATTTTAAACTTTCGAGCTATCTTAATCAAATCGGGTAATCGAGCCATTGTCCCATCGGGATTCATTATTTCTACAAGTACGCCTGCCGGTTCAAAGCCGGCCAGCCTAGCCAAATCTACTGTGGCTTCTGTGTGGCCTGCCCGGCGGAGCACCCCGCCTTCTTTTGCGCGTAGTGGGAAGATGTGCCCCGGCCTTGCAAAATCTTCAGGTTTAGATTTTGGGTCAATAAGTGCCTGAACAGTTTTGGCACGGTCGTGGGCAGATATTCCTGTTGTACATCCATGGCCTATCAGGTCAACGGAGACGGTAAACGCTGTTTCGTTCATGGAGGTATTTTCACCCACCATTAGCTTTAAATTCAGTTCATCGCAGCGCTTTTCGGTCATAGGCATGCAGATAAGTCCACGGCCGTGGGTAGCCATGAAATTGATGATTTCTGGCGTTACACATCGGGCTGCGGCAACAAAATCACCTTCGTTTTCCCGGTCTTCGTCATCTACAACGATAACAATCTTCCCTTTTTTAATGTCTTCTATGGCTTCGGGAATGGTGTTTAGTTTTATAGCGTCTGATTTGTTTTTCATTGAATAGTATTTATCACTTCATTTAATTGATAGCAAATTTTATGCCAGGAATATTTTTCTAACACAAACCTATATCCTTCTGCGGAGATACTCTGATATAGTTCAGAGTTTTCGAGAAGATTAACGATAGCTTCGGCATATTCCCAGGGTTTATCAGCAACAAGAATGTGTTTGCCCCTCTCTGCACGAAGTGCGCTATTGGCCAACTCTGATGTAATACATGGCAGGCCGGCAGACATGGCTTCCAGCAGCTTATTTTGTAAACCTATTCCCGTGCGCATTGGCGCTACGAGAATTTTTGATTTCATGAAATAATAGTTTATATCCTCTACCCATCCTGTAACTTCCACTTTTTCACATGCGAGTTTTTTTACTTTTCTCGCAGGATTAGCGCCGGCAATAACAACCTTGGCATACGGTATTTTTTCCCAAACCAAAGGCATTACATTATTTACTAAAAACAATACTGCATCTATGTTGGGGAGATAGCTCATATTTCCTGCAAATATGACATCATAAACTTTTGCAACATTTTTTCGGTCATTAAAGTTTACCCCGTTGGGGACTACTGTAACACTATTTTTATTTTCAATTCGAAGAAGATTCTTGTCTTGTTCAGAAATGATAATATGTTTCTGAAAATGAAAAAATATATCTCTCTCATACCTTATCAGTTTCTGATACTCCCATTTCCAAAGCCATTGCAGTGGTGATTTATCAAAAACATAACGTCTCAACATTCCCATCGAAAAGGTATCCATATAATCTAAAATTTTGCATGGATGAGATATGTTTTTTACAAGTTCTGCTACCCTAATCAAATGACAGAAAATAATATCAGGTTTTAGCATATCAACTTTTTGGGCAAAAAGATTTTTAGCCTCGCTAAAAGTGAAATAAGAAACCTGAAAAGGAAGTCCGTTAAAGCAAGCCTTTAAGAGATTAATCGCGATTTGATGTCGCTTCAAAAGTGCCACTTCAATTGATGAACAGTAGGGAGAGAGTTGAATTTCCATGTCTCTGCTTACAGGATATTCAGAAATAGCAAAAAGGTGAACCTCATGATGTTGGCTCAGGCACTTTATGAAATTGAATGCACGCAGCTTGTCGCCCTTTTCTAATGGATACGGAAAACGCGAGGTGAGAAATAATATTTTCATGCAACACTTGAAATCAAAGATGTATAAAAGTCAATAAGTCGCTTGGTGAGATTTTGTATATCATACTGCTCTATGGCGAGTTTACGCGCATTTTCTGCAATATTTTTTCTGTATGTATTGTTTTTGAGAAGTAAAACAACATTACGCACAAAATCATCATTTTTGTCAGCAATGAGAATATTTTTTCCGCTTTCACAGGCTATTCCTTCAGCGCCGACAGAAGTGGCAACTATGGCTTTCTGCATGGCAAAACCTTCAATTATTTTTACACGCATACCACCTCCGGAATGCAGGGGAACAACCATCACAGATTTGTTTGAAATAAAGTCGGATGCATTTTCTACTTCGCCACACATGATTACACCGGGTAGTTTCTTTTCTTTCCATTCGCTGCTCATATTTCTGCCTGCAATGTAAAATTTAGCTTCAGGAATTTCTTTTATAATGCGGGGCCAAATTTCATTTAAAAACCACTTGAGGCCTTCTAAATTCGGCAACCAGTTCATAGCACCCAAAGAAAAGACACTATAAGGTTCTTCGTGTTTTGAATCGGGTTTGTAATTTGAGACTGGTATTCCAAAAGGGATAAAACATGTTGGTTTGGTACAACCCATTTGTTCTATTATCTTCCCTTCTTCTGGAGTTATGTAGGTAATTCCGTCGTATTGATTAATCATTTCTGTTTCATATTTGCGAAGTTGTGTGGCTAATAGCTGAAGGTAGTATTTTTTCAGTATTGATATTTCAGATTTAGCAAGTCGTTCCCATATAGTGTATTCTATGTTGTGAGCCCGCAACACAATTTTTGCATCAGTGTATTTTCTAATGGTTGCTATATATGGCGCCATGTAAACACTTTCGAGCTGTACTATATCAAACTTTTGTTGTTGTAATATTTCTTTAATTTTTCTATGTAGTTGCGGAGCGTCAAATCTTTTGATATTATACGATTCGCCTTTTACTAGGGATATAAAGGCGTCTAAGGGTTTTACGCGTGTATCAACTTCTACGTATTCAAAACCGGTTTTTGATATATATTCCTTTGGAATTTCGTGAGGATGTGTAAATAGTTTGGGCGTATTGACAGCGAGAACTTTTACGGTTTGCCCTGCCTGAATCAAAGACTCTGTAAAAACATGGATGCCCAGGGCGCCACCATCCTTTGGAGGATAAGGCATTTTGTTGGCTAGTTGCAGAATGCGCACGATTAGTACTTTCGTTTTCGAAAATATTAAACTTGCACTTGTTTCTGCATTTATACCAATTTCATGTTCAATAACAAAAAGGTTGTGGTTGTACTGCCTGCCTACAATGCAGCGAGGACGCTTGCCAGAACGTGGAGTGAAATTCCTTTCGATATCGTGGATGAAGTGGTGCTGGTAGATGATGCCAGCCGGGATGACACAGTGTCTGTTGCGCAGAGTCTTGGCATTCATCATATCATACGGCACGATAGAAATAAAGGCTACGGAGGAAATCAGAAAACCTGTTACAGGCATGCACTAGCACTTGGAGCAGATATAGTAGTGATGCTCCATCCAGACTATCAATACACTCCAAAATTACTCACAGCTATGGTGAGCATCATCGGTTATGATGTATATCCTGTAGTATTAGGTTCAAGAATTTTAGGCAAGGGCGCTTTGAAAGGTGGAATGCCGCTTTACAAATATTTCTTCAACAGAGTTTTGACGTTTATACAAAATATTTTATTGAATCAAAAACTCAGCGAATATCATACAGGTTACCGAGCTTTTTCAAGAAAGGTTTTGGAATCTATCAACTTTAATGCTAATTCTGATGATTTTGTTTTCGATAATCAAATGCTTTCACAAATTATTTACAAAGGTTTTGAAATAGGAGAGGTAACCTGCCCTACCAAATATTTTGATGAGGCTTCGAGCATTAATTTCAGGCGCAGTATCACTTATGGGCTGGGCTGTATTTGGGTTAGCATTATCTACCGTTTATGTAAATGGAAATTGATAAAGAGCCCTCTTTACGATTAATCTTCTGCTTCAAGGCTGAGACTAAAAAGTTCTTTCAGCGACAGGCCGAAAACCCTTGCCTGTTGTGGCAGGATACTCTCTTCAGTTAGGCCCGGGATACTGTTTACTTCAAGTAAATATGGTACTCCTTCTTTAATAATGTAGTCTATCCGGCACATTCCTTTCATTCCAAGTAAAGAGTATATTTTTTCAGAAAGTCTTTGAATTTGTTCGGTTAAAGCAGGCGATATTTCTGCAGGTGTAATTTCTTGCGATGCCCCTTCGTACTTGGCTTTGAAATCGAAAAAAGCGCTCTTCGGGCGAATTTCTGTCAGCGGGAGGGCTACCGGATGTTTATCTATTTTAATAACACCACAGGTTACCTCTGTTCCTTGCAGGTACTCTTCTACCAGTACTTCCTCATCGTGTGCGAAAGCGTTTTCCAGCGCTTCTTTCCACTGGCTGATATCATTTACTTTTGAGGCTCCAAAGCTGCTTCCGTTTTTATTTGGCTTTACAAAAAGAGGAAATGAGAACTTGCTATCCGGTTCCGGGGAGGGTGAGCGCAATAGTTGAGACATAGCTGTTTTTACTCCATGGAAACTTAAAAATTCCTTGCATCGCGATTTGTCGAAGGTAAGAGCGGCCGGCAGCACTCCGCAGCAGTTGTATGGTATTTCCATCATATCTAAATACCCCTGTAGTTTGCCATCTTCTGCCGGAGAGCCATGGAGCGCTATAAAGGCCTGATCGAAATACACTTTGTTTCCGTTTACAATAGCAGAAAAATCATTTTTATCCACTACTGCTATCACATTTCCGGATGACTCTACTACCCATTCGGTTTTATTTATCACGATGAGATAGGGATTATACTTTGAGGCATCCAGATGTTGAAAAACTACTTTAGCGCTTTTAAGTGAAATCTCCCGCTCTGCGCCATTTCCTCCAGTAATTACAGCGATATTTTTCATCATAAAGAACTAATTGAAATTTTACTGCAATAAATCTGGTTTAGTCCATCTCATCATCAAATCAATAAATTCTTTTTGTATATCTCTGGTTTTATTTTGATTATACCACTCGTGAACCATTTTTACCTTCTCGCTAAAAGGGATATCAGTCCTGTTTTTGTTTTCAATTACCAGTTGTTGTAGCCTCTGGGGCCTTGGTCCCCATGTGCCAAGTTCTTCATTAGTTTGCTCATCTATACAAATCAATTTTGGAATACTTCTGGAACCATTGGTAAGATAGTTATCTAAAATATCGGGGTGTGAGTCACTCAATAGAATAGTGAAGAAAATATTGTCTGAGGTATTTGCCATAGCGGCAAGCAGAGGAACAATCTGTGCGGCATCTCCGCACCAAGGTTCAGTAAGAACAATCCATTTCAATTTACGTGGATTGGCGCTAAGCAAGTGGTATAATTTTTTATCCAGAGCAATATTTTGCATCAGTTCTTCCATCCTTTTCAGGTTCTCTTCAGTATATTTGAGTATTTTAGGGTTGTCGTATGGTTTTTGAGGGTTTGGGCTTTTTAAAACAGAGCGGGTATATGCTAAATAGGCTTCAAAATCAATGCCCTCCGGAAATACTTTGTTTAAAAGCATTATTTATAAAAGTTAAGTTTTATGAATAAATCTCATTAACGTTGATAACTTAAGTTTTGTCTCTTCCCATTCTTTTTCGCTCTCGCTATCTTCTGTGATACCACAGCCGGCATGAAAGATGAGTTTCTTTCCATACATTTCCATGCATCGCAGGTTTACATAAAGATTAATTTCTTCGCCGATATTTACAGGGCCTAAATAACCGCAGTAATAAGCTCTATTGTTTCCTTCCCAGTTTTCTATGATTTGTATTGCTTTTTCTCGGAAAACCTGCTACTGCCGGGGTTGGATGCAGCGTCTCAACTAACTCTGTCCAATAGAAATGAGGTATATTTTTTATGGAAAAAATTGTTCTTAAATGAATGATATTTCCTGCTTCTACCGTTTCAGGGCCTGCGAGCATCAGCTTAACCTCGGGATATGCGCTCACGACTTGTTTTATATAACTACTGACAATTTCCTGTTCTTTCTTCTCTTTTATGGTCCATTTTTGTTTTTGTTTTTTTAACTGATATTTAGGGAGTGTTCCGGCTAATGAATAAGTTGTAAATTCTCCCTGCGAGTAACCGAGCAGGAGTTCCGGAGATGCGCCTGCCCAGATGCCTTTTCCCGGAATAAAAAACAGGTTAACAAAACTCCATTCATAAGTATCACATATCTTGAGGAAAAAAGCTGCAAGATTGAAGTTTTCTGGAAACGGCATGTGAATAGCTCTTGCAATCACAACCTTATCAATTTTTCCAGATTTAATTGCTCTCCGTGCGTATTGAAGATAGCGCGAAAATCTTTTTTTAGTCATTTCGCGCAGTTTTCTGCCTCTTTCGAATTTTACCCTTAAACTTTTTGTGTGGTCTTTTTGAAAAAATGACAAATCGGTAATATCGGGTTTAATCCATATAATGGGAGTGCGGTCATTTGGTGCGAAAGGGGCAATCAGGAAGCCACTCTCCCCGGCCATTCCTTCGAGATTTTGCAGTGTATAAATGTTTGATGAATTCTGTGCCACAACAGATATTCTGTCTTTGTTAGGCAGGCGATAAATTGCAAAAGGGTAATTCTTTTCAACTTGTGAGCAGATAAGGTTTTGTAGTAAAGCCTCTGTTTCGTTGCCGTGAAGCATTCGTTTGCTAATAAATTATTTTATATCGTTAAAAAAAACATTAAAACATGTATTTGTTTCAAGTGGTGGAAAAAATTCTGGTTGCCTTAGATTCAAATCATATTTTTGTTGCGTGCAATTCATTATCAAAATTTTTCTGAATTCATTGGCAGTGCTTATTGCTGCACAGTTATTGCCCGGTGTGCAAATCAGCGATTGGAGCTATGCCATACTTCTGGCAGCCGTGCTAGCTGTGCTTAATGCTTCTGTAAAGCCCATTCTTATCTTTTTAACCTTACCATTCACACTCATTACGCTGGGCCTGTTTTTGCTTGTAATAAACGCTTCAATAGTATTGATAGCAGATTGGTTGATTGGTTCAGGTTTTGAGGTCAGAAACTTTTGGTGGGCGCTGCTCTTTAGCGTGATCATATCTATTTTAAACAGTTTGTTTGAAAAGCTTGTGGTAAAAGAACAGAACACAAAAGGTTTTAATGACAGCCATGTCAAGATTTTTGATAAAGACGGCAACAGAATTGCTTAAACCACCTGCTTGTTTGATAATCTTAAACAATATGAGGTTTATAATTTTTTCAGTTGTACTTGTTGCGGCCTTATCTTCTTGCAAGAACTTAGTGCCTTACACCGAATCCCTTCGACAGAAGTATAATTGGAATGAGAATCAGATTAAAAAAATACAGTTTTACAACTCCCGCCAGATTATTTTACAAAGGCAGTTAGAAAAGGATGAAATAGCTATCGAAGGAGGTAAAATCAAAATCAGGGACGGGAAAAAAATAGAAGAAATAATTATTAAGAGGCATACTCCGGGAGTGGCAGTTTCCATTCCATCGCGAGATCGCCTTGAAATCAGTTTTGAGAAAGATGATAATCATTATTTACGCTTTGGCGTGAATCCCAATGAAGGGAAAAAATTTAGTCTTCTGGCATCTGAATGGAATAACGGCATAGGAAAAATAACTTATCACGGAAAAACCTACTACACCTCGCCGGACGCTGCATATGTTTTTTTAATGGTTGACTTAAGAAAGATTGACAGAATTGAGCTCAATCAGCGTGTGGCTCGAGGACGAAAAGTGAAGGATTGAGGTGAAAATCAGGCTGATACTTTTTGGAGATACTGCATCCGAGCCTCTGCGCGAGTGGATGGGCACCTATGAAAAAAGAATAAACCATTTTATTTCTTTTCGCATTGAAATACTGAAAAACACCAACCCTTCTGATGAAGGCACAGCATTGTTGAAACGCCTTGAAGAAAAAGATTTTCTGATCCTGCTCGATGAGAAAGGAAAAGAATTTACCTCTAAAGAATTTGCAGTTTATTTAGAAAAATTGATGGCTAGCTCTGGAAGAGACATTGTTTTTTGTATTGGCGGGGCATACGGTTTTTCCAAGACTGTTTATGAACGAAGCAATTCAACTTTATCGCTTTCTAAAATGACCATGCCTCATCAGTTAATCAGGTTGGTTTTCATAGAGCAGCTTTATAGAGCCTTTACTATCATCAGGAATCAACCCTATCATCATTAGTTTCTTTAGTCTTATTGTTTTTCTGTATCTCTTTTTTATTTTCAGTAACATTCGGGTTTCCAACGCGTATATACAGTAAGAATATTTATTTCAATGACTGCTATCTACGATGCTTGCCCGATAGTCGGAGAAGATTTGCCTTCTAAGGCAGAGCGGGATGCGCGTACTTTGTTGTTGCAATGCGCTGATATCAGAAAAAATGACAGCCAAAAATGGAGGGGCATAATCCAGCAGCTTGAAAATCTTTTTCCGGAGATATCTGACAATTTATTACGGACACAAATTTTGTTTGAAAAGGCGCATTTTCTTTACATGGCCAATGGACAATTTGAAGAATCAATCCGGTTGTGCCATGAAGCAAAGAAATATTTTCCCGAAGAAGATATTGATTTGGAGATAATATTTAATTCACTGGTAGGAACCAACTACCACCTGATGGGGAATTATGACAGAGCACAGCCCTATTATTTAGAAGGAATAAAACTCCTTGAAAATAAACAAGAGAAGAAAACCGACGACCTCGACAACCTTGCTAAGCTTTACTACAATACCGGGCTGCTCTACACCAACCTAAGAAATAAGGAAAATAGCCTGCGTTACATGGAAAAAGCCCTTGAACTTTACCTACGGCTCAATTCAAAGTCGGGGCTTGCCCGATGCTACAATGCGCTTGGCCACCATCATCCAGATGCTCAGGATAATCCATCCGTCTCTATTGAATACTACACTACAGCTGCAAAGTATTTTGAGGAAGACAATGACCTGGTTGGTTTAGCTACCGCCTACAACAACATTGGCTTTAAGTATGGTATGGTTAAAGACATCGAAAGAGCAAACTATTATCTGGAGCAAAGCATTAAAATTCGCAAGGCATTGGGCAATAAAAGAGGAATAGCAGCCAGCTATTTTTTTAAAGGAATTGTAATGCAAAACAATGGTTTTGCAGATAAGGCCCTTGAATATTTTCTAACTGCCGAGCAGTTACTTATCGAGGTAAATAGTAAACATGAGTTGCACTCCCTCTACGAGCAAATGTCTAAGTGCTATGCTTATTTAAAGCGCTATAAAGAAGCTTTCATTTGCCATAAAAAATTTTCTGCTCTGAAAAAGGAAATATTCAGTTTTGATTATAATACTACTTTAAACCTTGAGACTTCCAGACTCCTCATCGAGCTTAAAGAAAAGGAAGCTGAAATGGAATGGCAAAAACAGAAAGAGCTATCTGAATATATTATTAAACTTGAAAATGCTCAAAAGGAATTGGTTCAAATGGTCTATATCACTTCTCATGATCTCCGCGAGCCGGTCAGGATGATAAAGAGCTATTCCTTGCTTTTGTTAAAACACGAAGTTTCTTCTTACGCACATGCCATAATTAGTGAAATTACAGCCGCGGCCGATAAAATGTGGAACACTATAAAAGAACTACAGAAATCCGCTCAAAGAAAGGTGTTAGTCAAGCAATAATGAAACTTTGTTCATCAGGCATCGTAATATTAATCGAAACTCTCTAAAAAAACCTGTTATGGTCAAACAGCATATCTCAACAGTTACCCATCAGAGTGATAATACTCAGGGTGGCTGGCACAATATTGAGTTGCTGCTCGACAAGATCAGGGTTATGAATCTTAACCGCAACCCTGAAGTGATAGAACTGATTGAGCAAGTAAGCGAATGGGCAGAATCCAATCAGCATCCTGTTTACCGAATAGAAGCAATTCACGAAAAAGCAATATATCTTTTTTGGAAAAAAGGTACCAACGAAGAGGCTTTTAAATTAGCACAGCAGGCCCTTGACCTGGTAAATCCTAAGGAACAGCCCATCCTGGCAGCAAGGATTTACAAAACGATGGGCATGATTTTTTACTATATGGGCCAATACCTTAAATCGCAGGAATATTATCTGAATGCTCTGCGGTTGATGGAATCTTTTCCCAAAAAGAACGATTATATGATTGAAGAGTTGGCCCGAACCTATTACGGTCTGGCCATTCTTCACGATTTATCGCAGTTTGACCAGCTCAAGAAAATATATTTGGGTAAGGCCCTGGAACACGCTTTGCAGAGCGGTGACAAAGGTACCATTTCCAGATGTTACAATGCATTTGCAGTTTATTATGCTAAAAGAAAAGAATTCGAAATAGCCCTCAGCTATTATCAGAAGTCACTTGATCTTGCCAAGACCATCGGTGAAAAGAATATGTTGGCTGCCTGCTACAACAATCTTGGCAGTACTCACGTTGAGCTCAAAAATTTTGAAAAAGGGCTTGAATACCTCAACATAGCGTTGCAACTGAAAAAGGAATTAGGTAAGCCCAACGCCATCGGTTTTACTCACATTCATATAGGCAAAGCTTATTTTGATTGGGGAAAATATCGCGAGTCGCTGGAAAATTTTCTGGAAGCAGAGCGTTTATATCTATCAGTAGGCACTAAGCATGAAATGCATACCTGCTATGATTATATATCCAAGATATATGCTATTTTAAATGATTATGAGTTAGCTTATCAATACCACAAAAAGTTTTTTGAAATTTATAGAGAAAATCAAGGATTTGATAAAGCTGCTGCAATCCTTGACGCGCAGACCAAATTTGAACTGGAAAAAAAGGAAAAGGAGGCCGAATTGCTGCGCCAAAAAAATGCTGAAATTGAGCGTTATGCAAGCCGCCTTGAAAGCAGTAACCGCGAATTAAAGCAATTCGCCCATATTGCCTCGCACGACCTTAAGGAGCCGTTAAGAATGGTGGGTAGCTATGTTTCTTTGCTCGAGAAAAAACTGAAAGGACGACTTACCGAGGATGAAAGCGTTTATATGCAATTTATTCTCGATGGCACCAAAAGGATGTACGCACTGATTAATGATATTCTTGAAATATCTAAAATTAATGTAGAGTCAAATCTTCGCGATGTGGATTTGAATATGGTGGTTTATGAAGTAATTCATAATCTGGCGCCCGAAGCAAAGGAAAAGTCTGATATTGTGGTTAAGGGCACTTTGCCTACGATAGAAGCAGATCGCACACAAATGCTTCAATTGTTTCAAAATCTCATATCCAATGCTATTAAATATAATAAGAGTGAAAGGGCAAAAGTTGAAATCAGTTGCAGAAGTATAAAAGGTTTTCATGAGATAAGTGTGGACGACAATGGAATAGGAGTTCCGTCTGAGTACAGAGAAAAAATATTTATAATTTTCCAAAGGTTACACTCGCGTAACGAATTTTCCGGAACAGGCATTGGACTCGCCATTTGCAAGAAAATTGTTGAAAACATGAACGGCAAAATATGGGTAGAAGATAGCTCTCTCGGCGGTTCTTCGTTTAAGTTTCTGCTTCCTTCTAAAGGGGCAAACACGTAAATTTTTCTCAAGCCTCATTTTGTACTAATAATCAATAATTCTGAGAGTTTTGACTCGAATTACTAATATTCATATACAGATAAGGCATTTAAGCTAAAAAGGAAAAAAAAGAGTTTTTTTTGATTGCTTATGTCTCTGATCACCACATTTGTGAGGTGTGGAGTTGACATTCAAATTAAGGCGCTTCATCTCATTGAATTATTCTTCTAATTATTATCAATATAAACTTAAAATCTCAATCCTTCAGTATAAGGTTTTGACTTTGCATGTACTAAAAATACAAACACACGATTTTTTTTAATCTAAAGAGTTATGAATGGTTTAGACTTTATTATTGGATATCTTTTGTACAATTTGCTTTCTAACTCTTTTTAGCGCACTAAAATTTTAGTTTTATCTACGGAATAATAAATTTAGAATAATTAAATATGTATTTATGGTAAAGAAAAATATGTTATTCATTTTTTTGGGAATTCTAAGTTTTTACTCATCAGCACAAAATCTTACTTGCAGAATAGATACCACACTTATATATAATTACGTTACAGCTACCAATATAAAAGAGATAAATAAAAGGATTATTTCTACCTATAATTCTTCTAACCTGAAAATAGAAGATCTTGAACAGAGATGGAACCCAGGAGCTAATCAATGGGAAAATCATGAAAAACTTAGTTGGGCATATAATCAAGCTAACAAACCGGTTGAACAATTAACCCGATTATGGTCTAAATCTAGTAGTTCTTGGCAGAATTATTATAGAACAGTATGGTTTTATAACACAAAAAATTTGCTGATTGGAGAAATGTTACAATTTTGGAATAGCTCCAATACATGGGATACATCAGAAAGAAAAATCTGGTATTACGATGCATCTGATAGAGAGGTTGAATTTATACTTCAAACCTTGGACTATTTATATTTTAGATTATTAAACAAAAGAAAGGTTATTTCTAGCTATAATTCGAATAATCTTATTGATGAACAAATCATATACGAATGGGATCAAACTAATAGCCAATGGTATAGAAATATGAAAAGAAATTGGACTTATAACGCATCTAACATAGAATACCTTATTTCCTATTGGAATAATCTGAGCAACTCATGGAGGCCTGGTTTTAAAATTGTTAATAGTTTTAACGCATCAAACAAAAAAAGTGAAGAAATTACATATAGCTGGGACAACAATACTAATCAATGGAATAACGTTGAAAAAAAAGATTATTTATATAGTGGGTTGGGTTATCTCATAGAAATGCTGGAGCGGAAGTGGAAGTCTTCTGTTTCTTCATGGGTTAATTACGCAAAAGAAAATTGGAATTATAATACAGCCGGCTTAGAAACAGAGAACTTAAGACAAGTATGGGATGAAACAAATAATGTTTGGGTAAACTACACTAAACAAAACAAGGAATATGATGCAAATAATGTTCTTATTGCTTATGAATTAGCCACGAACTGGACAACTACCGGCAATTATTTCATTGACAGAGAACGCAGAGAATATAAATGCTCGCTTCTTTCCACAGATTTGAACAATATTACAGAAGAAAAATTCAAGGTATTTCCTAATCCGGTTAGCGAAAATATACTTCACATAGTTTCTGAAAAATCCGGTATTACGCTTTCAATTTCAGATGCTCAGGGGAAAGTGCTTTACACTACAACGCTCAATGAAGGAGACAACTTGGTTAACCTTTCAAACTTTGCGCCCGGGATATACCTGATACAATCAGGCACTTCAACACGTAAGATCTTAAAATTCTAATTATTTGGATTTAGCTGTTTTTTAGTATTGTTTTTACGGGATAAAGGTTCGTCTAAGCAACCTGGCGTTCCAAAGCCATAAATGCTGTGATTTCGTTTTGATGGTTACGGATAGGATAAATTTTCAACAAACACTTGTAGGGAGATTTATCTTTCTTATAGTTAATAACAACATCTGAAAAAGGGATACCAGACGACAGTTTATTTCTGATACGTTCTCTTGACTCGGATGAAGTTTCAGCCCCTTGAAGAAATTTCGGTTTTTTCCCTATGGCAAACGAGGGTTCATATCCGGTCATTGTTGTAAATCCTTCGTTCACCCATAATATTGTTTGTGTAGCATCGGTTACAACTATGGCTTCAGATTGTTCGTTTTTTATGAAGGTGAAATCTGTTGCCCAACCAAACTTAGCAGTGAGCGCTTGCAACGAATTCAGATCATTTTCATTAGTGCTCATATTCACCCCAACAGAATGCAGCGAAGCAATATCCCAGCACATCAATGGATGAATAAAATCAGTGTTTGAGCTGATGTTTTTTGTTAATTGTATCAATTGGTCATCACTAGTGGCTTCGACATATAAATCGAGACCCATCATTTTAGCTAAGCTCCTTTTGAAATCACCTGCCATAATTAATTTTTATTCAATTTAA
>JAVQWQ010000025.1:0-21446 GCA_033578915.1 Chitinophagales bacterium
TCCGCTCGCGCCCTCCGCATCCCTCACCCGATATATGGCATAACTAGTGTAAAGCCTTTACAGGCTATTTTCAATTAACTAATGGTAAAACTTAAAAAGAAGATACTTTGATTTTGTTCGCGCTCCCATATTCCGAAAATCCTATACCCTAGAATTTTGTGAACACAAAATGTTGTTTGGCACTGATTTATTTTCAGATATCACACGATAAAAAAGTGTGCGTAGTTGTACTTAAAATGCTCTATACTATATATCTGCCTTGACAGAAAATCATCATCAATACTAATTATTGTTATCATTTTGCGATAACAGCTGCCATTGGAACATAGTGCTAAGAGTTCCTTAAGTTAGTAAAGGAGTGACTAAAGGATTAAAAAAAGAAACTCAAAAGTTAAAATTTATTCAATTGTCTATTGATTCTCACTTTTTTTATCAATCATGCAAGATTAATCCGGATAATATATAATTAAATTACTCGAATGAAAATTAAAGCTCATTTTAACCACACATTTAATTCATTTGCCATGATTTTCCTAAATATTTAATTGATGAAAATCGATTTTTGTAGTCGGTGAAGAAGGTTCTCATTTTAGCTTACACCTATCCGCCTTACGTTGCAGTGGGTGGGCTTCGCCCGTTTGGATGGTACAACTATCTGTCGGATTATGGAATTTATCCGGTAGTAGTGACACGCCAATGGGATAATCAATACCGAAATGAATTAGATTACGTGGCTCCAAGCCGCAGCGCCAATGTTGAAATCTCAGAAGATGAACGAGGTACTGTGATTCGTGCGCCCTATTTTCCCAACCTCCCCAATCGCTTGCTTTTGGCTTATGGCCCCAAACGCTTTAGGCTCTTGCGAAAAGGATTATCCCTGATGCATGAAATTCTTCAATGGTATGTACCTTTTGAAAACAAACGCACATTGTATCATGCAGCTGATGCCTACCTCCGGAGGAATAAAGTGTCGGCCATCATCGCCACCGGTGACCCGTTTATACTTTTTAAATATGCCGATGAGCTTAGCCGCAAACACCGCGTGCCATGGATAGCCGACTATCGCGACTTGTGGTCGCAAGATGTAAATATTTTCAAAAATAGATTGTTCATCAAATGGTCTCGCCACATAGAGAAAAAAATAGTTTCCAGGGCCGATTACATCATTACCGTTTCTGAAATGCTGGCACAGGTGCTCAGCGAGATTCTTCCCAAGCCTGAAAAACTTGTAATTACCAACGGGTATGACAATAAACTTTTTGATTCATTGCAATTAGAGCAAAAACAATCAGACACTTTATCTATTGGTTGTGCCGGTACCATATACGAATGGCACCCTCTGGAAGTGTTTATTGAAGCGGTAGAAAATTTTCTTTCAAAACAAAACGTGAAATTATCTCTCAATTTTATTGGCATTAGCGACACACAAAGACTGGAGTATGTGCTGGAAAAGTGCACCAGAACCAAACTCATCACTCATATTATTCCCAAAGTGCCCAATAGAGAATTACTGGAACGCCTGGCTGCCTGCAACGTATTACTGTTGTTTAATTACTATTCATTTACCGGAACAAAAATCTACGATTACCTCGCGCTGAAGCGCAGAATACTGCTATGTTTTAAGGATGACCCTCAGGCCAATGAATTGAAGAAACGATATTATTATATTCCCACAAAAAAGCGATTACCCGAAGATTTACAGGAAAGAATAATTCAATACACACATTCGGGCGATGTGGCTAAAGACGCAAACCATCTTCAACAACTGTTATCTGCATACGTAAGCGAATTGCAAAGTAGCGGAATAATATCGTGCACATCGCGCCATGTGGAAGAATTTTCCAGAGCTTTGCAAACAAAAAAACTCGCTGAATTCATTCATAGCAGATATTTGTTTGTCAGAGGAATTTGCATGAAATTTTGAGCAAACCTTCTTTATTTTTAAAGCACATAATTTTTAATCCATATGTCGCACACAATGAGATTAATTTTTTTAGCAGCAATATCTATCTTTCAACTCAAAATCAATGGTGCGGATTTCTGCACACAGCAGATTGATTTAAATCTTAAAGGCAAGAAACAAATTTTCATTGGCACATTACGGCATAAGCTAAGCAAAACAACACCTTTTATCGCTCTTTCTGCGAGAGTGACCGGGGTCTCCAATCATGATGACATTGAAATTTACATCAGGGCACAACCCGATGGCGAAAATGAAATACGATGGATACGCATGGATCCCGACCATCACTATCACAGCGCCACAGCCATAAATTTTCCGCCTGTTTACCTTAGTAGCAACACTAAAAGTTTTACTTATAGGATTATACGGAAAAATAACCGCTCTGTTATAAAAGTGTCGTTCCGTCTCTTTGTGCCTGCCGATGTGCAACCTGAAGAAGGGAATAATGAAAATTTACAACAACATGATGCTTCGCGTTCATGCAATTGTGCACAACCTTCCTCTGTCAGCAGGAGCAGTTGGGGCAGCGCTTACGGATTGAATGCTAATTCAAGCTGTAGCAGCGTAAGTTATACTTCGGTTACGCATTTAATTATTCACCATTCTGCCGGGCAAAATACCAGCAGCAACTGGGCTGCTGTAGTCGCTTCTATATGGAATTATCATGTAAACACCAACGGTTGGTGCGACATTGGATATAACTGGTTGATTGACCCAAATGGCACGCTATACGTGGGGCGGGGAGGTGGCAACAATGTTGTGGGGGCACACATGTGCGGATATAATCAAAAAACTATGGCTGTGTGCCTGCTGGGCAATTACAACACCGCAACCCCTTCAACGGCTGCGATGAACAAGCTTACTCAGTTGCTTGCTTGGAAATGCTGCAACTCCAATATCAACCCTTTGGGCAGCGGAGCCATAACCTCATATCCGGGCACTATGCATAACATCAGCGGCCACCGCGATGGTTGCGCTCCGGGTTACACCGATTGCCCCGGAACGAATCTATATAACCAACTGAATGCAGTTCGAAATGCAGTAAATAACTATATCCAAAATGGATGCAGTTTCACTTCACAGCCTCAACCCATCAACGATTATTGCTCCGGCGCCATAGACCTAACCTCTTCCACCTCATGCAACTATCAGACTTTTACTACATCCGGAGCTACGGGAAGCCTTGCAGCCACAAACCCGTGCAATGGCACCACCAATGGAGTAGCCGATGATGACGTGTGGTTTAAGTTTGTAGCCACATCCAACCAACATACCCTGCAACTGCTCAACGGCAACAATTTCGATGGCGTATTGGATGTTCGCAACGGCTGTTATAGTTCCAGCTCGAGTATTGGCTGCGACAATCAACCCGGCTCGAGCGGGGTATTGAATACAGTTTCATTGAATAATTTAACTATTGGAACAACTTATTATGCGCGGGTTTACCACCACGGCACCGGCAGCGGAGGGGGAAGTTTCCAGCTTTGCCTTACACACCCGCAGCCAACCTGCCAGGCTCCCTCCGGGCGAAATATATCTAACCTCACCGCCACATCCGTTCGTCTTGCATGGAATGCTGTATCCGGGGCTGCAAATTATGAGGTTTGGTACAGGGCTGCCGGACAAAGCGCATTCACTAAAGTGAACTCAACAAGCACATCTCTAACACTTAATAATCTGAGTTGTAACACCAATTATGAGTGGAGCGTGATGGCATATTGCTCCAATGGCGCAAATAGCGGAGCGCCATCTACATTCAGCACTTTCACAACCCCAAACGATCTTCCCGATGCAATTATTCAGCATAGCGCTGTAGGATACACAGTTTCGTTTTCGGCAAACACCACCGGTA
Source organism: Chitinophagales bacterium (assembly GCA_033578915.1). Classification (GTDB taxonomy): domain Bacteria; phylum Bacteroidota; class Bacteroidia; order Chitinophagales; family LD1; genus UBA7692. The sequence goes on from JAVQWQ010000025.1 coordinate 3,816, forward strand.
ATCCCACGAGCTTTACATGGAATTTTGGCGATGGTTCAACGGCAAACACGCAGCAAAACCCTACACATACCTATCCTGCCAATGGAGTGCCCACAAATTACACGGTAACGCTTACATTAAGCAACTACTGCGGCAGCAAAACCATAACTTATGGTTTCACGCTAATTCCTGATTGCCAGTTTAGCCTAAGTCCAAAAATTATGAGTATAGACAGCAATTTTCAAACCCTGCAACTCCAGCTAAGCAATCCGGCAAATTGTCCGTGGGCCTCCAGTGCGCTTTGCAACTTTGCGGCAGTATTTCCTGCATCGGGACAAGGGAGCGCCACGCTTTCAGTTACAGTGTCAGAAAACAATGATACTTTCAGCCGCAGTTGTGTAATCATAGCAGGAAATGATACTTTTTTTTTGATTCAGTCAGGAAAGAAAGCGCCGGCACCGTGTAACTTTTCAATAAACCCCGATAGTGCTACTTTGGACAGCAATAGCCATACCTTCAACATTCAGTTGAATACAAGCCCAGGATGTTCCTGGACAAGTTTTGTGCCTTGCCAGTTTATCTCGCTTAGCACATCTTCAGGTACAGGGCCGGGAAACATTTCAGTGCAAGTGGATGCCAATAACGATACATTGCAACGTATTTGCCGCTTTTTAATAGCCGGACAGGTTTTTACTTTAATACAAAGTGGTAAAAAGCCTCCTGCTCCTGCTTTACCTCCTTGCTATCCCGGCTTGCCTACGCCTCTCATCATCGCCAATGGCTGCGACTTAGCTTCGTCTCCGGCTATTCCGAATGTTTCATATTCCTGGTACAAAAACGGAGTATTGATACCTGGAGTGAACTCTCGCTTTTACACCGTTGAGGACGACAAAGGTTATTTCTATGTTGTCATAACCGACAGCAACAACTGCACAGCCCAATCTGCAGATATCTATGTAGATTGCACACTGCAACCCACCTCTATTGAGGAAGCTGCAACTGAAGACTACATGATTCAGGTAACCCCCAATCCTGCAGACAGATATTTGTTTATAAGATTAAACTCAGAGAAGAATTTGAGTTCAGAGCTTCATCTTTTTGATGAATTAGGGCGTTGTGTAGCAAGTTATCCTATCTATTCAAACCTTCATTCCATAGACATAAGCTGCCTGCCACAAGCTATTTATTTTTTCAAGTTGAAGTCAGAACAGAGAAACGTCTGTGGCAGATTTTTAGTGAAGCGATAGCTTTTTTATCCTAAAAGCTAAACTTTAGGGCATCTTTGCGCCTCATGAAAATAATAATTCTCGGTTCTGCCTATCCGCTGCGGGGTGGTTTGGCTGCTTACAATGAGCGCCTAGCGCGCGAATTTTTGCATCAAGGGCATAGCGTGCAGGTTTTCACTTTCAGCCTGCAATATCCATCTTTTCTGTTTCCTGGCGCCACACAATATAGCGATCAACCACCTCCGGCAGATTTATTTATTCAGGTAAAAGTAAATTCAATTAATCCATTGAACTGGTTGCGCATAGGAAAAGAAATTGCTTCGCTAAAGCCCGACATACTCCTGATCAAATTCTGGTTGCCCTTTATGGGGCCTTGTCTTGGCACCATAGCACGAATAGCAAAGCGCAATCAAGTAACGAAGGTGATATCCATTTTAGATAATGTAGTCCCGCATGAGAAAAGGATTGGAGATCGAATTTTATCTAAATATTTCATTAATAGCGTTGACGCCTTTGTAGCAATGAGCCAAAGCGTGCTTAACGACCTGAAACAATTTGACGAAATCAAACCGCGTACACTCTGCCCTCACCCCCTCTACGACAATTTCGGAGAAGCCGTTAGCAAAACAGAGGCTTATCAAAAACTGGGACTTGAAATAAACTGTGAATACATCTTGTTTTTCGGTTTTATACGCGACTACAAAGGACTGGATTTACTGCTAAAAGCTATGGCTGACGAGCGGATAAGAAATATGAATATCAAACTCTTGGTAGCTGGGGAATTTTACACCGACTCTCGCCCTTATCTCGATTTGATTGCTCAGCTCCAAATAGCCGGCCAAGTGATATTAAAGACAGATTTCATACCTGACGATATGGTTCGTTACTACTTCTGCGCAGCAGACCTGGTTGTACAACCTTACAAGCATGCCACACAAAGCGGAGTTACCCAAATTTGTTATCATTTTAATCGTCCTATGCTGGTTACAAATGTTGGCGGGCTTCCTGAGATGGTGCCGCATAAAAAAGCCGGATATGTTGTTGAACCAAACGAAAAAGCAGTGGCTGATGCCATAATAGATTTCTACACAAATCACCGGGAATTCATTATGCGAGACTTTATCAAAACAGAGAAAAAAAAATATTCATGGAATAACCTCACAGGCAAGATTGTTGAGTTATATCACATACTCAAATCCTCCGAATTAAGCTCGAAAAAATAACTTTGATTCATAAAGATGATATGATGATTATCCGTGAAAATTATTTTACAGATACCAATAAAAAGCGTTTACTGCATTATTGTTTTCTCAAAATCGAATTCCAACATGAATCTGATTGCAGCCTAAATGCAAATACTTCGTTGTATCCTACAGGAATTTTAAAAATATGTTGCAGAGGCACGTGAAGCAAATATGCCCAACAACAACGGATAACGCCTGCATGCGTTATTACAAGGGCCTTACCTTTGTCTTGCACTGATAATTCATCCAGAAAACTTTTCACTCTGCTATACATTTCATTAAGATTTTCTCCACCCTTTGGCTCTATTTGTACATAATCGTTCATCCACCGCTGAAGTTCATACTGATTGATTTCAGTCCATGGCTTGCCCTCCCATTCTCCAAAATTCAATTCCAATAATCGCTTGTCTGTTTGAACATTTTCGTAACCAAGCTGATGGGCAAGCATCATGCAACGGGTTAAAGGACTGCTATACACCACTGAATAATCATTGTCTAATTGCGATGCCAGTGCCAGAGCTTCTTCCGCAAACGAAGCAGCAGGCGGCAAATCGAGTTGGCCATAACAAATCCCTTCCGCTGCTATGCGCGTGTGCCTTAAAACGTGAATTTCCATACAATGCAAAATGCCAAAAGAATAATAACCTCACTTATCTGCTCGGTAGCGCCCAAACAATCGCCGGTGTAACCTACGATATGTTTCTCAAAATATTTTCTCATGAATGTAGCGCATACAACGCTCGAAGGTATGGCCAAGAAAAACCACGGATTATACCAACTAAGCACCAATGCAGGAGTCCAACCAAACAATATAGAACCAATCACTTCTGCTAAACCAAATGATTTTGCAACAGGCTTAGCTTTGCTTTTTTCATCATCGCGTACATAGGTTGAGGAGAAGAGGATAATAGTAGCCGCATGTCGCGCAAGTGCATGAAAACTGATGAATATGAGCAGGAGCAACAAAACTTGAGGGCATTGCGAAGCCAGATAGCTTAATGAAAAAAACTTTACAGCAAAATGAAAGATTAGTGCGAAAACTCCATACGTGCCGATACGGCTATCTTTCATAATGTTTAAAATCTGTTCTTTTGTCCAACCTCCGCCGAAGCCGTCAACTGTGTCTGCAAGGCCATCTTCGTGAAAAGCGCCAGTAATCCAAACACCCGCTAACATCGAAAAAAGCACAGAGAGGTTTTGATCAAATATGTAAGTTGAAAAATAATACGCTCCAAAGCATAAAGCGCCAACCACCCAACCGATCAAAGGGAAAAATCTGGAAGCTTTGTTGAGGTATTCCGGCGAATGATCGGTGCCTGCAGGGCAGGGCAGCCGGGTGTAAAACATTAATGCTGTAAAAAATATTCTCAGTTGTTCTTTCATAAAACTAATGTTTTGCTGATATGCCCGCTTCGGAGAAGCTCGCCATTTCATTCAGAAAAGCTACAGCGCTTTCGATGATTGGATATGCAAGAGCGCAACCGGTTCCTTCACCCAGTCGCAACTGAAGCTGCAACAGCGGCTTTGCCTGAAGATAATCCAACATCAAAGCATGACCTTGCTCACTACTGAGATGACAAAATATAGCATTCTCCATAATACGAGGTTGTATGCGATGAGCAACCAGAAAAACAGATGAGGCGACAAAACCATCAATTAATATCACCATATTTTTTTCAAATGCCCGAAGGAATGCGCCACACATCAGCGCCATCTCAAAGCCCCCGAAAGTTTGAAGAATTTCGAGTGGATGAGTTATTTCTCCATGAAAAGTTTGCGCCTGCCGCAATATGTTTAGTTTGTGCAAAAGCTGAGCATCATTGAGTCCTGTGCCCCTGCCTACACACTGCTCCAAGGGCAAACCACAGATATAACTCATCAACATACTTGCTGCAGAAGTGTTCCCTATGCCCATCTCACCGAAACCAATCACATTACACTCTCTTGAGGTAATCTGTTCCACTATTTCTCCACCCGACTTTATAGATTGTTCTAATTCTGAAGTACTCATGGCTTTTGAAGAGAGAAACGAACGTGTCCCTTTTGAAATCTTGTAATCGAGAGGTTTTAATGTATCTTTACTAAAATCGTAGTTTACTCCTGCGTCAATTATGCAAAGATTTATCTTGTGCAAATTGCAAAACACATTTATTGCTGCGCCTCCGGATAGGAAGTTCTTAACCATCTGGTGCGTTACCTCCTGAGGGTAAGCGCTTATTCCTTCTTCAGCTATACCATGGTCTCCTGCAAAAACAACTATATGAGGATTCCTCAAAACAGGAGTCAACGACTGCTGAATCAAACCAATTTGCACAGCTAACCATTCCAGCGTCCCCAAAGAACCCGGAGGTTTGGTTTTTTGATTTATCTTTTCCCAAAGAGTATCCTTTAACGTCAAAACACAAGGATTTTTTTTGTCAGCATTTTTGTTGAGGTCTGTGCATACATGATGTACATACCCGAAGAAGGTAAAATCTGCTTTAACCCTTCAGGATTTCCCTGATAAATTTCGTGACCCGCAGCGCTGTATATAGCTATATGTTTAATCGGCTCAGGTGCAATTATTTTTATGTCTTGAAAGTTCCTTAATGGGTTGGGAGCAACTCTTAACTCTGCTTCAAATACATCATAAACAGTTGAAATATTTTTCTGGTGGATAACACCCACTGCATCTAGGTCAAATCCTCCTGTATTGAACGGAGTGGGGAACGGGTCGTTCACAGGCCTTCCTGCTGCATCGTATCGCGCATACAAAGGATCGATGCTGCCCACTACATCTACTACTCTCACATGCGTGATATTGTTTATATCCAAACCCACTGCTGTGTCCAGGTCCTGCAGATCGAAAGGTGTACCATAGTTAGCACGATATTTACCGGCAAGGTTGTGTAATTTTGTTGCATCTCCGGTATTATCAAACGGGCCTATCTGCTTGGAGGTATCGGTTAGCGAAACAGACGGAAATCTCACAAAATGCTGTCCATCACTGCTCACTTCAACAAATGCCAATTCCAGAAAGTTATCGTTAAAAGCATTTTCAAATACGGCAAAATCAAATCCGGGCCCATTATAAATCGGTAAATCGAAGGTTAATACTGCATAGCCTCCGTCTCCCAGGCTTACCACACCATTTTCACCCGCTTTGCCTATGGCACTTAAACTATCTCCATAAGAGGTAAATCCTAAAGAGGTATCCGCAATATTTTGATAACCTCGTTTAACTGTGCATCCTGTAGCCCAACCAACAAAAATAGCGCTGTCTTTAAAGATGGCTGTTGAGCCCGGAGTACCGGCAGGGCCGGGAAATTGGGCACGACAAATAAATATGGTGTTAATAATAATAACGTATAAATATGAAGTCTTTTTCACACACTCTAAATAATTAGAAAAGCGAATGCCTTCTAATTATAATTTCCCACAAAATGTTTACCGGCAAAAGCGAAATCCACTAATTTTTCAACAACACAAATTTGCCAGCTCTCCAGTTATTGTCATGCTGATAGCGCAAAAAATAGATCCCTGCAGGATACTCGTACAATTGTAAAGCAAGTTTCATGCCTTGCTGAACCTGAAATTTCTCTAATGCTTTTCCTGTTATATCAGCCAAATAAAGTTCTTTCACTTGCAAGCCGGTGATTTCTACATTCAACAAACCTTTGGAAGGATTGGGAAAAAAGCGAACATTATCAAAGAATATTTTCTCTGCATAAGGGTCGTATGAATTATTTTGTGTAGCGGCTGTATCGTTGATTTTTTGATTTTGCACGAGAGGTATCTGTAGCAATGAATCCACTGTTGCAATAGCCATATTGCATGAAGGGAAATAGGTAAACTGCTGGATGAGCCTCACGATTAAATCGTTGAGTTTCTCCACATCATACTTATCTGTACTGGGAGGCAAATGCTTGTTTCCCACGCCACTGTGGTCGGTAAGAAACACATAGGTTCCGTTGGTAGCAAGCGCCATGCTGCGCATAAGGAATTCTGTGCTCTTATTAATGCCGCTGCACGTTACTGGTATTATTCGAATTCCTTTTGCAGCCGCCTCGCGCGTTGCTTTCTGAACACGTTTTATCACCTGTTCTTCATCGTGAGGGGGTGCATCCAGAACCAGGAAAAGCAACCTTGCCACTGCACTGCTGCTCCAATTTAACTTATGCAATGCTTCGTTGAGCGCCTCATCAACAGCTTCAGGAAAGTCCCCGCCACCTCCGGCGTTTTGCTGCCTGATGTAATGAGCGGCCTCCCTGGCATTGGTAGTAAAAGACTTGTGTTTTACCACATAATCGTCACCGTGATCTTTGTACATAACAATACCGGTTCGCAGTGTGAAATTTTTCTTTGCAGCCCCTGCCCTTAGAATAATGTCTTGCAGCTCTTCTTTCAGAAAGTCAATTTCATCACCCATAGAAGATGTGGCATCTACTGCAAACACTATATCAGCGACAGGTATCGCTTCACAGGTTTTATCAACCACCACGCGATTAATTCCTTTCTCAAACGATTTAAGATTTTTCATAGTATAAGCATTGCCCCCTGCATAAATTATTGCAGAAAAGTTTTCTCTTTTTTTCAAACCGGTATCAAAACCTGCCCATAATTCAGCCTTGCCGGTATTGTCTGTTCTTGCTTTCCATACCGTTTCATTTTCGTTGTTAATCAATAAAACTTCCGCGTCGGCCACAGGAAAGCCGGATTGATTTTGCACACTTACCACATACCTCTCTTTTGCATATTGTTTCCATTGATTAGAAAAGGTTGAAAACTCCTTTTCAGTAAGGTGTTCCCAAAGTTTCCACTTAGCAAAATCATTTATCTCACCGGCTGTAAGTGTGCCTGCCTGAAAATTCTTATTAAAACTTGAAACGCTATTAAAATCTGATTCCTTGGATTCGCCATCTGAAGCCGTAGAAAATTCTTCAAGTCTTTTACTTATTCCTGATCCCATTTTAACCCCATCGGTGTAAATCATAGAGGATTCAGCGCCTCTTCCTTTAGGTGCCCCCCTTGAGCCGGAGGAAGCAAAAGTTACACAAGACAAGGTTGGCTCCTTTTTAATCCCCTCTTCGGTGAGCCTAAGTTTGGGTTCTTCTACTGTAGGAAGGACGAGCGTTTCATGATGTGGTTTTGAAATTTGTGAGGATGATTTTTTTTCTTTCATCACAATTACAACAGATGAATCTGAACACTTTACAGGTATTCTTATTGTTTCAAAGCCGATATGTTCAGCTATGAGAGTATCTATTGGATTTCGGATAGTAAGCGAAAATTTACCTAACCAATCGCTTGAAAAAATTGCTTTTGTGCCCTTGCTTTTGATTATCGCTCCAATGAGGGCGACACCTTTTTCGTCTTTAACTATACCAATACATTTGCAAGGCTCTTTGCTGAAGCTTATTGCCCATAACGCTATTCCCAAGAAAAGAATGATGAGATACTTCATAAGATCTTTTTTTAAATTATCGAATACTTTCTGTGCTTATTATTTCAGATAATTATTCTGACATAAGTTTTACGTAAGATGTAGCCTGTGCAGATTTTCCATAACTGCGTTGTAAAAAAAACTGCATTTAACTTTTAGTTCACAATCAAAAGTTATTGTTGAAAGATGAAAACTATCAATGTGCTGCGCAGCTCTATCTTGTTTTATATTCTATTTCTTATTGCCTGCCAAAGCGACAACAAAAGAGATAAGATACAAACATGGTTCGAACAAATAGCTCCTGATTTCTCCACGCAAACTTTGCGCGTGCCACAAGGCTACACCTATGATATTTTATTCAGCGAAGGCGACACTGTGTTAACCTTAGACGGCAAAAGAACCCCGGCAAAAGGTAAGCATGATTTTGTAGCTTATATACCTATAGCCGGAAGCAGCGAACACGGATATTTATATGTAGGCCATGAATCTCACGATACCAACAGCATTTTGGGAGACGGAGGAGCAGGAACTGTTTTTGAAGTAAAAAAAATAGACGGAAATTGGAGAGCGGTTAGCGACTTTTACGCAATTGATTTCAGGGCTGTCGGAGGCTCGCTGCGCAATTGCGGAGGAACACTTACGCCTGCAGGCACTATTTTTTCAGCAGAAGAATGTGAACCTAAAAGCAACGCTGACCTGTTTATTCAACATTCTTTTCGCGATACGGCTGATATCTTTGGCCGAAAGCGGTATCTTAATTATGGGTGGATAGTAGAAATTGACCCGCGTGAAAGAAAGGCAGTACGCAAGCTTTGGCAAATGGGAAGATATGAACACGAAGATGCGCATTGCATGCCCGATGGACGCACCGTCTATCTCACCGATGATGCTACTCCTGCAGTGCTTTTTAAATTCATTTCAAAAACACCATACCAATACGAAGAAGGTCAGTTATATGCCTATCGCCAAAGCGAAGACGCAACGGGCGGTGAATGGATTGAACTGCCTATGCAAATTGATTCCCTCTGCCATGCACGCGATGTAGCCATCAGAAGAGGCGCCACACTTTTTGTGCGCCATGAATGGATTGAAGCTGTAGGCGACAAAATCTATATTACCGAAACAGGAAATGACAACATAGACTTTGAAAAAGCTATTAAAATGGGAGGCAGGCCTGCAGCTCACTTGTCTTCACTCAAGAAAGGAGCATATACATATAGTGACCCTTACGGTAGAGTGCTGGTGTTAGACTTAAAAACTTTGAAAATAGAACCGTTTGTGGAGGGAGGCATCATAGGAGGCGATACTTTAAAATGCTTTTCAAATCCGGACGGGCTTGCCTCTATATCGCTCAACGGGAAAAAATATTTAGTGATAAATGAGGATATTAATGGCGCTGAGGGCTACAACCGAAATGGAAATGCTAAGGATGGAAAGGTATATAACGAAGTATATATTTTAGACCTTGATAACCCTAAACCTACAGTAAAGAACTTACAAAGATTCGTTGTAGGCCCACGCGGATGCGAAACCACCGGCAGTTTCTTCACGCCGGATGGCAATACTTATTTTGTATCCATACAAAATCCTTCAAAAGAAAATGCTCCTCCATTCAACAAATCTTGTGTTGTTGCCATTTACAAAAGCAAACTAAGAGCTGCTTCACATACCGCTTATAATAAAAAGCGCATGTATGCTAAATTCTTCTTCCTCCTGCTGCAAGATGTTGTAGTTAAATAATGTCTTAATATTAAGTTCTTCAACATCCAAAGGGGTCGCGTAAATATCTTCTTTGTAATAAAGTATTTCACCGCCTGCCTGTGTCACACTTTCTGTGCTGTATCGAATAAGATTAATGTCATCTGTTTTTAGATGAATATGAGCATGTTTTTTCAGGATCTGACGATACTTTTCCAGAAAATTCGGATGCCAGCCGATGTTTTTCATGTTTGTCTTTTGGAAAAGGGTCAGGAAAAGTTATCCATATTTCACTCACCTTTGGGAGCAAAAAAGTGACAGATGTTTTCTATCTTAAAACGGGCAAATCGAACATTAATAATGTTTTCCGTCAGGCATATTTTTGCCCCGGTGAATAATCGCGCGCCTTTAATGTCTATTCCTACAAAATTTTTTTTCGGATATTTTTTTGCCAGCGCCACAGTGTAGTCCCCTTTCCCGCAGGCCAATTCTAAAACTATAGGATGGTCATTTCCAAAGATTTCCTTCCATTTCCCTTTGCTGGATAAAGCCTTATGATTGTTATCGTACAAAACAGGTTCATTAAAATCAAAGCATTGAAGAACATTGCTGAAAGTACCAATCTCCGCGAATTTTTTTCGTTTAGATTTTCTTCCTCCCATAGGATGCGAAAGTAAATTTTGACAAATAGAAATTCGGAATCTTAGAGTATTATTGCTGCATGACATTACAGGAAGAATTTAAGCAACATATCGAAGCAGGTTATGCCTGCAAAGGAGAATACATTGTTCTTGGCACTGCTATTTTTCAAGGCAAGCCGCTACCGCAGGTGCTTGTGAAAGCGCCTTTGAAGACTTTTAACCGTCACGGCCTAATAGCCGGAGCAACAGGAACCGGAAAGACAAAAACCTTGCAGGTAATAGCAGAACAGCTTAGCCAGGCTGGGGTGCCATGTCTTTTGATGGATATTAAAGGCGACCTGAGTGGCATTGCAGCGCCCGGTGTATCAAACCCAAAGATTGAAGAGCGCCACCAACACATAGGCATAGAATGGAAACCAGCAGGCAACCCAGTTGAATTTCTTAGCCTAAGTAATGAAAAAGGAGCGCGCCTGCGTGCTACAGTGAGTGAATTCGGGCCGGTACTTTTTTCAAAAATTCTTGAACTAAACGACACACAGCAGGGAGTGGTCGCGCTCATATTTAAGTATTGCGATGACAACCAACTGCCTCTGCTTGACCTTCAGGATTTTAAAAAGGTGATGCATTACCTGACTAATGAAGGAAAAAAAGAAGCTGAAGAGCAATACGGAAAAATTTCAACTGCTACTACTGCTACTATACTCAGAAAAATTATAGAACTGGAGCAGCAAGGCGCTGAGAAGTTTTTTGGAGAATTATCTTTTGATGTGGAAGATTTAGTGCGTGTGGATGAGAATGGAAGAGGTATTTTATCTATCATTCGACTCACCGATATCCAGGATAGGCCTAAATTGTTCTCCACCTTCATGCTAAGTTTGCTGGCAGAGGTTTATCGGGAATTTCCGGAAGAAGGCGATGCGGGCCGTCCAAAGTTGGTGATATTTATTGACGAAGCTCACCTTATTTTCAGCGAAGCGAGCAAAGCGCTGCTCGATCAGATTGAAACCATCGTGAAATTAATACGAAGCAAAGGGGTTGGAATATTTTTCTGTACTCAAAATCCGATGGATATACCGGATAGTGTACTGGCACAATTAGGTATGAAAGTGCAGCACGCTTTGCGTGCCTTCACAGCAAAAGATCGCACACAAATTAAAAAGACTGCCGAAAATTATCCTATCAGTAAATATTACAAAACCGATGAATTGCTTACCTCTTTAGGAATGGGGGAAGCGCTCATCAGCGTTTTAAATGAAAAAGGTTCGCCAACCCCGCTTGCAGCTACTTTGTTGCAAGCGCCTCGCTCGAGAATGGACATACTCACGCCAGAGGAAATAGACGCTATTGTGAACAAATCTTATCTGGTTAAAAAATATAATGAAGAAATAGATCGCGATAGCGCAAAGGAAATTCTAACGCGCAAGTTGCAAAGCATGACAGTAGCTGAAGCTAATGAGGCGCCACAACAAACTACCGACAGTTCAAGAGGTAAAAAAGAATCAACTGTTGGTAAAGCAGGAGAAGTGATTTCCGATATGGTAAACAGCGCTGCGGGAAGAACCATAATACGCGAATTAACGAGAGGGCTGCTTGGGATGTTTTTAGGAAAGCCTACGCGGAGAAGATAATTTAATAAATAATTCTTGTATCACATCTTTTAATCAAGGGATTTTTTAATTATTGAATTTACTAGAAATGGGATTTCGTGAAGGGCCCATCTTCGGTATTTAAAGCTTAATTGTTAAGTAATATCATAGGTTTTTCATTAATAATGTTGACTTTTAACCTGAAAGACAGGTGAAGCATTATTAAAATTAAATTAATATATTTAAAATTTTATGCAACCTTTTACTTTATCTTAGTATCACTTTATAAAAAAAATATATGGGAACATCTACTCGTAAATTACTTAAATCCTGCATCTCTCTATTTTTTGCAGGATTAATCGGCGGCCATGCGCTGTCGCAAAGCGGTATAAATTGCTGCCCTCAGTTTAGCATACGCGGTAGAGATTATTGTGAATTAACTGATACTTTGTGCTTTCAGCAAGGGGGTCAGGGACAGGGTGGTATTAAACCTAAAATTGCTTGTAAAAATTCTAAGGAAACCTATGTTGCGATACCCAATATCAGCGGTTATAATTACCAATGGATTGCAATCGGAGGTACAGTTGTATCCACTTCAGGAAACCAAGTAACCGTTCAATGGGGAAGCGCCAACAATGTATCTCTGACCTTAATAGCTACTGACCCATTCGGAAATTGCAAAGATTCTGTTACCGTAAACTTTTGTACTGTCGCATCGCCAAAGGCAGATTTTACTTTTCAGTCAACTGTTTGCACCAATCAACCGGTTACTTTTGTTAATACTAGCGTGGGGGGAAATCTGTTTTACTGGAATTTCGGAAATGGAAATACCTATGTAGGCGCTAATCCCCCTGCTCAAATTTACTCCACACCGGGCACATACATAGTATCCTTGACAGCCACCAACAACAGCAATCCGCAGCGTGAAGATTGTTATTGCAAAGACATAAAATACGATACCATAAAAGTTATAAACGGAACGGGCGTAACCATACAAGCATTAGGATGCTATGGAAGTATTTGCCCCAAAGACAGCATAATTTTACAGTACACCACACCGCTTAACTGTGCCAGCTACAACTGGACCGTAAATGGCGGAACAATTATTGCAGGCGCTGGCACGCAAACCATAACAGTGCTGTGGAATACTTCTTTCAGCGGGACACCTACCGTTTCGTTGTCAGTGCCGCCTTCATGTGCGGGAGGATGCGCTTCATCAGCCACTATTACCGTTCCCATCATCTATCCATCATATTCCATGAGTGGACCGAGCGTGCTATGCTTGGGCAGCGGAGCAAATTATTCCATTCCTACTGTTCCGGGATTATTTTATAACTGGCAGATAAGCCCACCTGGCGGTTTGTCTATAACGGGTAACAGCTTTAATACGCCTTCGGTAAATCTTACCTCGCTTCCAACGTCTCCGGCAGGAACATATACGCTAACTGTAAATTATTACGACTCTTTAAAGAAGTGCGGTGGCACTTCAACTAAAATCATTCACTTAAGAAGTAAATTTTCAATTACGGGGAAGAATAAAGTTTGTTTAAATCAGTCCCATATATACACGGCCGTTGGTCCGGCCAACTGGCAGGTTTATAAAAATAACTTGCTGCTACCTGCATTCTCTATAAACAATGCCGTGACAGTCAATTATACCTTCACCTCTGCCGGGCTGCACATGATAGTGGCTCAGAGTGTGAATCCTCTCAACTATTGTAATAGCGCGGATACATTTTACGTAAATGTAATTGCCCCTCCTGTATTGACGAGCAGTATCAGCAGTCCAATTATATCCTGTCCCGGCGACCTTATTTCACTGTCAGTTTCCAGTACCAAACCGGATTTTCCTTATGTTTGGAGTTCCACCGGCGGCTGCAGCATACTGAGCAGCGATGACAATACAGCGACTGTAAGCTGTAACAGTTCAGGGACGGTGAGTGTTATTCAACAAGACCCTGACCCAAGCTTTACCTGCCCTTCAAATGTTATCAGCTTTACCATACAATTACCTTCCTCTCCCACCATCAGTGGCCCTGTAAGTGCTTGCGCAGACCAGATTTTCACATATAATGCAACCCCTACTGGCCCATTTGGGTATCAATGGTCGGTGGTAAATGGAACTATCATGAGCGGGCAGGGTACTTCTAGCGTTCAGATAAAGTGGGCAGGTTCTAGTTCCGGAACCGGCTCAGTAAGTGTAAGTAATTGTGCGGGCAGCGCCACTATTAATGTTACAGTAGCGAATCCAGCGCCTGCCACCATTTCTGCATCCTCTGTAACATGCTCCACTGCAACGCTTACCTACAGCCTTAGTGGAGGAAGCCCTTATACATGGTATCACAACGGAACTATAATCAGCGGAGCGACTAATCAATCTATCACCGCCAATGCACCTGGTATTTATGCATGTGTACCTTCAAACAATATCTGTGCCGCTTCGGCTTTATTTAATCTGAGCTTCCCTGCCAAACCCAATCTGAGCATCTCCACTCCGGTAAATACTTTTTGTGCACCCAACCCCACTACTATTCCACCTATTACATTTAACTCTGTCATCAACACAGGAGGCTCTTATAGTTACCAATGGTATTTTAATGGTAACCCTATTCCGGGAGCTAATGGCGTTTCCTACACTACTCCTCCATCATCCAATCCTCTTGGAAATTATTATTTAGTAGTACAATACGCGCCGGGATGCTTTGTTACCTCCAACACAATAACCATAGATACAACTTGCCCTGTACCTCAAGGGGCATGTCTCCCACCTCCCTACAATGCAAATTTCAACCATGCCTGCGCTCCTACAGGAGGAATCAATTTTACGCCTGTCTTAACAGGTACCGTTCCTCCCGGAACAACTGTAAACTGGAGTTTCGGTGATGGCAACGGAGGCTCAGGAGGACCAACTACAACGGTTAACCACACCTATTTGGCGCCCGGAGTGTATAATGTTTGTATGGTAGTAACATCGCCGGGATACTGTGCCATAAGTCGCTGCCTCCAGGTGCAGGTTCCTATCGTACCCCGCTTCAAAGCAAATATCGGTTGTAGCTCTGCAACACTTTCAGATACTTCTTTAGTATTGAACGGATTTTCTTCTTACACAGTTACCTGGTCTTCAACTGGAGGTTCATTAAGTCCTACCTCCGGCCCAAGTACGGTTTTCACAGGCACCGGTACAGTGACTATGACCGTCACGCATGGTTCGTGTACTACATCCGTTTCTCAATTTATTTCCGTTCCGGGATTAACAACAACGATAAATTCGCCTAACACTGCTTGCAGATTCGCTCCTGTACAGTTTTCTGTTCCTTCTTCAAACTTTATTTCCACTATCTGGAATTTCGGAGATGGCACCAATTCTTATCAAAATCCAACTGACCATGGATATAACGCAACCGGCACATACAATGTAAGCGTTACCGCTGTAACGGCTAATGGATGTACTGTTACTGCCACCAAGAACATTGTTATACTGCCCCTGCCGGTAGTAAACTTATCAGCATCAGATACTATTATTTGCAAAGGCCAGTCAGCTCTTCTCACCGCCACGCCCGGATTTGCGCAATATGCGTGGTTTAAGGATGGAACCTTAATATCAACGACAACTACAAACACACTTTCAGTTAATGCATCAGGAAATTATGTTGTCCAGGCAACTAACAGCAACGGATGTAGCAATCGCTCCAATAGGGTAAGAATCATTGTAGTACCATTACCCAAAGCAAAAATCAAATTTGACAACGGAAGCACTATTTGCCAGAACTCAGGAAGTGTATTCTTCATTGCTTCCAGCCAGTATGTACAACCGAACTACTCCTATTTGTGGACAGCTCAGTCTCCCTTAATTGTTGCTACTCCAGGCTTAGCACAAACACAAATTAGTTCGAGCGGTTACATTACTCCGGGTACATATTGGGTGATATTAAAGGTTACTGATATTAATACCGGCTGTGTAAATTATGATACTTCTTGTGTATTTGTAATGGATACATTTTCTGCATTAATATCACCGGTAGGTATGTTTTGCAAAGGCAGTTTATCAACAGTGAGCGTAGTGCATCCGGTGGGATCTGCTTATCAGTATTTATGGTCAAATGGTATTACACAGCAAATAATATCCCCTCAAGGCCCGGGCATATACACAGTAACAGTTTTCAACTCTCAAACAGGTTGTTTCAATTCAACGGGTACCGTAATTATAAAACCTTTACCGGATGTATCGCTCTTCCCAGCAGGATGCGATACTTTATGCGATACCTCGAAAATTTACTTCCCGCTACCTAATGCCCTCAGCCAAACAGGCTTTCCTGCTCCTTACGGCCCGCCTAACCAAGTACAATGGTATGTGAATGGTGTTCCATATCCCGGTACTTATTTCATTAGTCTGAACGGACTGAATCCCGGAAATTATACCATAACTGCTACGGTTACGCTGAATGGCTGCACCGACTCAACAAAGCCATACCAGATATATGTGAAGAAGTGCGTGGACGACAGTTGTAAAGTAAAAGCGCTCTTTACGCATCAGGTTAACAACAATACCGTTGCCTTCACAAACCTTTCTAACGGTAACGGTACGTTGTATTACCAATGGAATTTCGGGGATGGTAACAACTCTAATGCAGCCAACCCCGTACACGTTTACAACACACCGGGAAGCTACAACGTATGCCTTAAAGTAATTAACATCACTGTTAAAGGCGATACCTGTATAGATAGCATGTGTATTTGTATTTGCATTTGTCAACATTCAGATAATAATAAATGCAAAGACTTTCTCACTTATCTGAACAATCAAACGCTTAATGTAGTATCTATCTCAGGGCTGACTGTTACGTTTGCGCCACCTGCTTTGCTGCCCGGAGATAAAGTAGAGTGGGATTTTACCTGCGACAACACGATAGACCTTGTTACATTCGGGAATGCCACTGCCACCCACACTTACGCAACGGGAGGCAACTATGTGGCCTGTGCAAAAATAACCCGTTATATACAAGGCGATTCATGCTGGGCAACCTTAACTAAATATATAAAATTGAATTCTTCTTCAGGTGCCGACTCCTGCAAGTGCGATTCAACTTTTATCAATGCGGTTAATGCAGGTTTCGCAACAAGTATTTCAGGTAACAGCATCACGGTAGTTCCGATAGCCCTTACTCCTTGCGATACTGTATATTGGGATTTTGGCGATGGCTCTCCTACTGTAATTACTATCGGAAATACTCCTGTAACGCACACATACTCCAGCCCCAGCGGCCAGTATAACATTTGTATGCTGGTAAAAAGAAAGCAAGGAGGACAGATATGCGGAAAAGAAATATGTAAGCTAATAGTTATTTCCGGCTTGCATGAAGAGCACGTCTTCAACTATGTGTCTTTGTATCCGAATCCTGCAGAAAACCACATTAATATTGATATATCTGAGCATACAACTCAAATAAGTTTAGCTGTAACCATTGTTGACCTTTCCGGAAGGATATTACTGTCTCAAAAGCTTTCGGGCAAGCATAGCGCTATTGATATTTCTACATTAGCAAAAGGCTCTTATAACGTGATAGTTTCTTTTGCTGAAGCTCATGAGAGAAAAATATTCAGGATCGTGAAATATTGATGCTGATCAAGTTTAGTTTTCAACTATGTGATTTTCGTTGAAGGGCTTATGAGTCATCGTAAGCCCTTTTTTAAAATGTGTGTGAGCTGAGTAAGATTGTTTTTTATTCGGGTATATATCAACATACTGTAAAATGTTTCGGAGTGTCCGCTTAGCGCTGAAGAGCCTGCTTAATTTCTGGGTGAGGGATGCGGAGGGCGCGAGCGCACTTCGACAGG
>JAVQWQ010000026.1:0-20897 GCA_033578915.1 Chitinophagales bacterium
AGTAGAAACTGCAGAGTGGCAGCTGATAGAAGAAACTTTTCTAAGGGCTGCCCAACAACTTATTGAGTTTAGAATAAAAGAGGGTAAGACCTTGAAAGAGGATATTCTTGACCGTGTAAAGATTCTTGAACATTTTGTTCAGTTGTTAAAAGAACAAGACAAACGCAGGGTGGGAGAAATACGGCAGAGACTGCGAAACAACCTTGAGCTATATATCCCAAAAGATAAAATAGACCCCAACCGCTATGAGCAGGAAATTATTTACTATCTTGAAAAATTAGATATAACGGAAGAATTGACGAGGTTACGCGCTCACTTTGACCATTTTCGTCAGGTAGCTGATGATAACAGTGAATACACCAAAGGCCGCAAACTGAATTTTATCGCTCAGGAAATCGGAAGAGAAATCAACACTATAGGCTCAAAAGCTAATGATGCCTTGATGCAGAAAATTGTGGTGAACATGAAAGATGAGCTGGAAAAAATTAAAGAGCAAACAAATAACTTACTCTAGTTTCTTGTGTTTATTCTTTAAAAAATTTCACCGGCTGCAAAGATTCGCGTGAAAAATAACTCCTATTAGCTCTAAAAGTCAATTTTGGTAGAGTGAACAGGATTAAAGTAAAGCAATAACATTTTTGTATAACCGTCAACAAAGAAAATCGCTGTATCTGGCTAATAAAGTCCGAAAGTTGATATATCTGTAAAAGTTTCTGCAGAATTTTTGAAATTATGGGAGTTAAGATTATAGAATAAAATATGGGTGAGGGATGCGAAGGGCGCGAGCGTAGCGAAGCGGCCGCGACCGCGCCAAAGGCGCGGTCGCGGCGGAAGCGGCAGCGTACCCCATAGCAGCCCGACCTCAGCGGCCGAGACCCTGAGCGAAGCGAAGGCCGAGGCCGCTGGGGGCACCCCCGTAAAGTTAGAATTCTCACCTATCTGTTTATAATGAAAAGTGACAAGCCAGTACGATGACACAAAATCAAAAAAACATGCAACGGTTTCGCCTAAATTTTTCACCTTTATGTTAGTTTATTAAAACATGTGGTGATATGAACCATATTAGCAGCGCAATAGTTACTTGGATAATAGCAAAGATTGTTGCCGATAATGAGTAAGTGGATAAGATTTGTTGTTTGTTTGTCTTTAATGTATGTTGGTTTAGAAGAATGCTATGCAACACATTACAGGGGAGGAGATATTACCTATGAACTGATTGCGCCATTTACTTTTAGAATTACTATCAGAACAATCGCAGAAGATAATGCGGCAGATAGAGATACGATACGAGTGAATTGGGGCGATGGATCGCCCGAAGAAATTCTCGCTAGGACAAATGGCCCTGTGGTGGGGGGCTTTCATAAGGGAGAGTTTATTGGTTTGGGTTTCAAGAGAAACCTTTATATTGGGGT
The DNA here is from genome assembly GCA_033578915.1 of Chitinophagales bacterium. Classification (GTDB taxonomy): domain Bacteria; phylum Bacteroidota; class Bacteroidia; order Chitinophagales; family LD1; genus UBA7692. The sequence continues at coordinate 1,413 of JAVQWQ010000026.1, forward strand.
ACATACTTACCCTGGAGTGCCCCCTCCGCCCAACAATTTCTATGTCATATCTTTCTATGACCCTGCAAGAAGAAACGGCATTACCAACATTAATAATGGTGTATCTGATCAGGTGCCTTTTTATATAGAAGATACGCTGCGTTTTCCTGCCGATATTGCGAGTATCGGCTACAATAATTCACCGGTATTTCGCAAAGATCCGCTTGAGTATGGCTTGGTGAATCAGCCATTTATACACAGTCAAAGCCCTTGGGATGCGGATGGAGACAGCCTTGTTTTTGAGTTAGTTACTCCTCTTCAGTTTGCTAATACACCGGTACCCAACTGGCAAAATCCGCAAAACATCCCTACGCCCAACGATCCCGGCAATCAGATTAGGGTTGATCGGCTTACGGGTGATATTATCTGGAATGTGCCCAAACAGGTAGGACTGTATAACATAGGCATATTAGTAAAAGAATACAGACGCGGCATACTGATGGGTACAATTCTCCGCGACTTTCATATTATCATAGATAACAAGCCTAATAACCCTCCGACCATTGCCTCTATCAAAGATACTTGTGTGCGTGCAGGAGATTTACTTCAGGCAACAATTGTTGCCGGAGATGTTGATGTTTCTCAGGTGGTTACTTTGAGCGCTGACGGTGGGCCTTTTATAGATGTGCCCAACAGCTTAGCTACCTTCTCGCCTCAGCCGCCGGGCAACCCGACCTCTGGCTTTTTTGAATGGCGCCCGGATTGTAATCAGGTGCGCGGCCAGCCTTACACTGTTGTGTTTACTGCGCAGGATAACTTTTCGCAAGGGAGCAGTAAGTTGCCGCTTACCGATTACCAAACATGGCTTATCCGCGTAGTGGCACCGCCGGTACAAAATCCTCAGGCCACTGTGGTGGGCAACTCGGTGCGCATAACGTGGGATAATCCTTACTTCTGCGCTTCAGCCAAATATTTCAGGGGATTTTCTGTATGGCGAAGAACCGGCTCTAATCCTTTCACTCCTCTATATTGCGAAACCGGCCTTGACGGACGGGGATATACTCAGTTGAATACAACACTTTTGAATACTTATACCTATCAGGATAACTCTATCGTTCGCGGACAGCAATATTGTTATCGGATATTGGCGCATTTCAGCCGTTTATCGCCCAATGGCATTTTTGAATACGACAAGGTTGTGAGTGTGCCCTCGGATGAAATTTGTATTAATGTACCTCTTGACATTCCAGTGATAACCAATGTATCGGTTGTTACGACAAATCCGATGAACGGAAGCAACTTTATTGCTTGGAGCAAACCTCGTGCAGGCCCCGGACAATTAGATACTATAATTAATCCGCCTCCTTACTCTTTTGAAGTTTTCTTCAATCCGGGTTTTGCTATCAGCGCTCCTCAACTTGTGCAAACATATGTTGCACCAAGTTACAGCGCACTTAACGATACTACTTTTAACCACAATATTGTAAATACTCAAAGCACTCCTAATAGTTACAAAGTTGTTTTTAAATCTAATGGCGATTCGCTTGGTGCAACTTCCTCTGCCTCATCGGTGTTTCTTTCAACAACGCCTTCGGATAAATCTGTAAAACTTACCTGGCAGGAAAACGTGCCATGGACCAATGACAGCTTTGCTGTTTTCAGGAAAAATAACGGAACACAACAGTTTGATTCTATCGGGGTAACCCGTTTGCGGGAGTTTGCAGACACTGCATTGACAAACGATAGCCTTTATTGTTACATTGTTAAGAGCTTTGGCCACTACTCTGTTCAAGGGTTGAAGTTTCCTATCATCAATCTTTCTCAGGAAAGTTGTGCAAGACCGCAGGACACCGTAGCGCCTTGCCCGCCTGTGCTGGAAGTTACCAACGAATGCGAAAAGTACATTGATAAGCCATGGGGAGACTCATTGTTTGCTAACACACTACGTATAATACTGCGCACACCTCAAGGTTGCGACAACGATGCTGAATTTTATCGAATATTTTATTCTGAAGACGAAGTTACCTACAGCCAACTCGATTCAATTACAAACGACACATATATCCATGTGCTCAACGATAACTTATCTGGTTGTTACTACGTTAGGGCAGTGGACAGATTGGGTAATCAAAGCGCACCCAGCAACATAGTTTGCAAGGATAATTGTGCGTACTATAAACTTCCCAATGCCTTCACGCCCAACAAAGACGGTAGAAATGATCTCTTCAGGCCATTTTTACCTTACCGATTTGTGTCGCGCATAGAAATGAAAATCTACAATCGCTGGGGAGAAAAGGTATTTGAAACTACCAATCCCGATATATTGTGGGATGGTACAGATGCCGCTACCGGTAAGCCGCTCAACGATGGCATATACATATATGGCGGCTATTATTATGAAAAACAAAAAGGCAAAGAGGTCAAAAAGCCATTACCACCCAACGAAAAGGGCGGTGGATTTATTCATTTGCTTCGCGCGAATTAGGACTTTTGTTTTTATGATTGCGTTACAATAATCATATATTGAATTGTTGCGGTATTTATTTTAAGTAAGTTTTTCTAGACATTGCTACAATGACAAACGAGATAAAAGATTTCTTCGAGCAATTTTCGCCTGAGGTGGCAGAAATAAGTAAGCTGATTTTTGAAGTAACTGAAAAGATTTTACTGCCCGACAAGAAGATGTGGATTGATTACGCAGATAAGATGATAACTTTTGGGACTGAAAAAAACATGAAAGGAGAAATTTGCTATATCAAGCCATTAAAAGATTCTGTAAACCTCGGATTCTTCCATGGTGCGAAATTGAATGATCCCCAAAAAATGCTGCAAGGGACGGGAAAATCGCTAAGGCATGTAAAATTTAAGAGAAAAGAGGACATTGACTTAGAAGCAGTAAAGATGCTTTTGCAGGCTGCGCTCAAAGAGCATAACGAACGCATTTTATTAAAGTGATATTTTAGTTTCTGATATAATTAGATGATAAAATTACATCTGTAAACAAGCTGTTTCGTATAATAAAAAAAGCTGCCTTAAGGCAGCTTTTCAGGACCAATTTCTGTAGTTTAGCTGCAGCCCATGCTATTACCGCAGTTAAGACATTTGTAGCATGTTCCGCTGCGTATGGTGATATTTCCGCATACGTTGCATGCAGGAGCATCTCCCATCTGGTTTTTAGCAGCATAGTTAAATGCATCCAATCCTTCTGATTTAATTACAGTAGCTGTCTGTTCCTTACGTTGCAACTTTTGTTCTGTATTGGATATTTGCGCTTGTATAGAAACCTGCACAGGATTTTGCTTAGTATTTTTGGGTTGGGGATTTTTACGTTCAGTTACAGGATCTTCGGCTATATCAGTAGTGAGGTCTAAAGTGCTGCGCTCGCGCATGGCAATTTGTTCAGGTGTAACATGTACTAAGTCAGTACGGTTTAGATACTCAAAACCGAGCAAGCGGAAAATGTAGTCAACAACAGAGGATGCATTTTTAATGTTAGGATGATCAACCATGCCACTTGGCTCGAAACGGGTGAATGTGAATTTATTTACAAATTCCTCAAGCGGAACACCATATTGTAGGCCTATTGAAACAGCGATAGCAAAACAGTTCATCAAGCTGCGGAACGAAGCGCCCTCTTTATGCATGTCTATGAAGATTTCGCCCAATGTGCCATCTTCGTATTCTCCGGTTCTCACAAATACGGTTTGTCCTCCAACTTTGGCCTTTTGAGTAAAGCCGTTTCTTTTGTGTGGAAGACGTTTGCGTTCTACAATTCGTGCCAAAGCATTTTTAAACTGCGTGTCGCTGCTCTCCTGCATCAGCATACGGGCCGCTTCCAATACCTGTTCGGGTGTGAGTTTTATGTTTTGCAAATTCTGTGGTGTATTTTCAGTATTGGTAGTTTCTTTTACTTCTTCTTTATCTTCATCTTTTTTATTAGATAGCGGTTGAGACAATTTGCAACCATCACGGTAAAGTGCATTGGCTTTCAATCCAAGCTTCCAGCTCAGTTCATAACAACTTTTAATGTCTTCTACAGTGGCTTCGTTTGGCAAGTTTATAGTTTTTGAAATAGCACCGCTGATAAACGGTTGAACGGCAGCCATCATGCGGATATGCCCATGAGGATGTATAAATCTTTTACCCTTAGTACCACATTTGTTGGCGCAGTCAAATACTGGCAAATGCTCTTCTTTCAGATAGGGAGCTCCCTCAACAGTCATTGTGCCACATACATATTCATTGGCTGCCTCAATTTCATTTTTGCTAAATCCTAGATAACGCAATAAGTTGAAAGAAGGGTTGGTGTATTGTTCTTTAGAAATACCAAGTCTGCGCATGGCATCTTCGCCAAGTGTCCATGCGTTAAAAGCGAATGTGATATCAAAGGCAGAAGGCAGGTAAGCCTCTATTTTATCTATATCTGCCTGTGTAAATCCTTTACTCTTTAATGAATCGGGATTTATAAACGGAGCACCGTACAAGGTAGCATGCCCTTTAGCATAGTTTACAATTGCTTCTATTTCGTTTTCTGAGTAGCCTAAATTGCGTAGCGCATAAGGAACAGATTCGTTTACAATTTTGAAATAACCTCCCCCTGATAACTTTTTAAATTTCACCAGGGCAAAATCCGGTTCTACGCCTGTTGTATCGCAATCCATTAACAATCCGATAGTTCCGGTTGGCGCAATTACTGTGGCTTGAGCATTTCGGTAACCATATTTTTCTCCCAGCATCAATGCTTCATCCCAGGCGTTGGTGGCAGCTTTTAGAAGATAGTCCGGGCAGTACTGAGGGTCAAGCCCGACCGGTATAATATCTAAACCTTCATAAGTTTCGGGAGAAGCATTGTAGGCGGCATACCGATGGTTGCGAATCACACGCAGCATGTGCTCTCTGTTTCTGGCAAATCCGGGGAATGGGCCAAGAACAGAAGCCATTTCTGCTGAAGTTCGATATGCAATTCCGGTCATGATTGCGGTAATAGCGCCACCGATGGCTCTCGCTTTATTACTGTCGTAAGGTATTCCGCTCACCATCAAAACCGAGCCCAGATTAGCGTAACCTAAGCCAAGCGTGCGAAATTCATAAGAAAGTTTAGCGACTTCTTTTGAAGGGAACTGTGCCATGAGCACAGAAATTTCAAGGACAATTGTCCATATTCTGCTCATGTGTTCAAAACCTTTTACATCAAACTCAAGGGTTTGATCGTTGAAGAACTTGCGCAGGTTAAAGGAAGCTAAGTTGCAAGCGGTATTATCCAGGAACATATATTCGCTGCAAGGGTTGCTGGCGCGAATAGGGCCATCTGCAGGGCAGGTGTGCCATTGATTAATGGTAGTATCAAACTGAACTCCCGGGTCTGCGCAGCGCCAGGCAGCATAGGCAATTTTATCCCACAATTCGCGCGCAGGAATTTCTTTCATTGTCTTTCCGGTGGTGCGTGCCTTCAGCGCCCAGTTTTCCCCTTTTTCCAATGCCTCGAAAAAGCTGTTAGGGATGCGCACTGAGTTATTTGAATTTTGCCCGCTTACGGTTCTGTAAGCTTCACCCTCGTAGTGGCTATCATAACCTGCTGCTATCAATGCAGCCACTTTATCTTCTTCTTTCATTTTCCACTCTATAAAATCTACCACTTCGGGGTGGTCGAGGTCAAGACATACCATTTTAGCTGCCCTGCGAGTGGTACCGCCACTTTTAATGGCGCCAGCCGCACTGTCGCCAATTTTCAGAAAGCTCATAAGGCCGGAAGAGGTGCCTCCTCCACTTAGTTTTTCGCCTTCCGCTCTAATGTTGCTAAAATTAGTGCCTACGCCTGAGCCATATTTAAATATACGAGCCTCGCGCACCCACAAATCCATGATTCCGCCTTCATTAACCAAATCGTCATCAACTGATAAAATAAAACAAGCGTGAGGCTGAGGCCTTTCATAGGCAGAGGTAGATTCTTTAAGTTCACCGGTGTCTGGGTCCACATAATAATGTCCTTGCGGCTTACCTTTGATTCCGTAGGCTGTGTACAACCCTGTATTGAACCATTGTGGACTGTTGGGTGCAGCCATTTGGTTAAGAAGAGAAAAAACTATTTCATCGTAAAAAATGTCAGCATCTTGTTTTGAATAGAAGTAGCCGTATTTTTCACCCCATTGCCGCCAACAGTCTGCCAGGCGATGCACAGTTTGTTTTACAGAGGTTTCGCCTCCAAGTGTGCCATCGGGTTGAGGCACTCCCGCCTTGCGGAAGTATTTCTGAGCAAGAATATCTGTAGCTACCTGGCTCCAGAATTTCGGAACTTCTACATTATGCATTTCGAATACGGCATCTCCTTTAGGATTCCTAATTACGCTGCTGCGCAATTCATATTCAAACATATCGTATGGGCTGACGCCATCTTTGGTGTAGTAACGTTGGATTTTCAATCCCTTTTTAGATTTTCTTGCCATAAGATTGTATTAAGTTTTAAAAATTATTTTGAGATATTGTTAAGCAGAAGTTAGATGCTTTAACAGAAACGAATCTACATCTGACTAAAAAAATTAAAAAGCCTTCTTTTCAACACCACATGTGTGTATCGATAATCAATCATTCACATTTAATAGAAAATAGCCATTATCGGATGTGGATATTTCTCTAATTTATCGTTTAAAATTTAATTTTAGCTGTATTATTAAAGGTTTCGAATGTCAGTTAAGCAAATAAGGCGCTATTGCTATTATACTCGGTAAAGCTGCCTCAAACAAATTTCCGTTGGATTTATCTTGCAGAACATATTTGCCTTCCAAAATGCCAGTAGGAGCATCTAATTCAAACCAGACACCGTATTCATAAGTTTCATGCTGATTTAGCGAGGGAGATTCCCTTGTCGCTAGCCCTTCATATGTTAAGTATTTTACCTTTCCGATACCTGAGGTAATTTTCCATTGCTCTTTTATTATTTGTACCGGAAAAATGTTTGTGTTTTTAATGTTGATAAAATATAAATAGACGAAACGGTTTTTCATGGAGCTATTGTTCCCATGGCCATTGACAATAGAAAACTCAATTCCGTTTTTCTTTATGGTTTGCATAGAGTTGATGTGATGAACATAAACTTTTAATCTACCAAATCAGTCCACAGAAAAAGCACAATCGGTTTTCTAATTAAAATAATTTTACTAAAAAGGGTAGGTGCTTTGCGTCACGTCTGTGTAAGCTATTAACATGGGCATATACATACTTGGATCTATTTCTCTACCGGCCCCTCCGTACATGGCAGCAGAGCGAGGTGGATTTTTTTGAACTTTGGCATATTCAACTGCTGCTTTTAAGTCTTTTTCAAATTCTTCAATTATTCCTTTGTTGATTATTTGAGGGCCTGTAATACAAAAGTGTAGCGCATTGGGATGTTGTTGCCCGTTGAGTCTCCATCCCTTAGTTTTAAGATAATCGTTTACGTGGTAAATATTAAAGACATCTGACGACAAAACTGTCATAAACAAAGAATCTCCTATCAATTTAAGCTCGGGAATACTGCGGACTATGTTTTTCATTTTTTCATTGGCCTCAAATATTTGTTTAGCTCTATTCATGTATCCTTCTTTGCCGTAATGCACCATAGCTGCCCATGTAGCAGCGAACAAACCGCCGGATTTACTGCCATTGAAGCCTGTTGAAACATACACACCTCCAGGCCAGTCCACTTGACCAAAATACTGAAATCTTCGCAGGCGCTCATTGCGGAAAAGCACTACCGAAGTTCCTTTAAGCGAATATCCATATTTGTGTGTATCGGCTGAAATTGAAGTAACACCCGGAAGGCGAAAATCAAACACCGGACAGTTGATTCCAAGTGGCTCTGCCCAAGCCAGTATAAATCCACCCAGGCAAGCATCCACATGTAGTCCTACATTATATTTTAATGCAAGGTCAGAAAGTCGATCAAGAGGATCTATTATACCATGTCCGTAATTTCCTGCTGAACCTACAATCAGAACAGTGTTGGGGGTTATTTTATGTTCAATGTCTCCAACATCTGCTTGAAAATTTTGGTCAAGGTTGGCTACGACAACTTTGACATTCAGATAATGCGCAGCCTTGAAAAAGGCGGGATGTGCGCTTACGGGGACTATCATTTCGGGTTGATTAATCCCTTTTTCAAGGCCCCATTCTCTGTGTACATACACTGCCTGAAAGATGCTGTCTGTTCCACCTGTAGTAAGTGAACCACATGCTTTTTCGGAAGGATTGCGCTGGTGCACAGCATCTCCATGAAAGATATCTAAGCTCATGGAAATTATTTCGCCTTCAAACTTTGTAAGAGATGGACACACATCGCGTTGAATAGAATTCACCTGTGAATAATAACTGAAAGCTTCATTGAGGAAGTCGTAATAATCTTGTTCACCATGGTAAAACGAACCTGATATTTTTCCACTATGCCATTTGGGACTTTCTAAATCGTGCATGTATTCAATTTGTTTTAATATCTCTTCGCGCGATAAACCTCTCTCCGGCAATTTATGATGAATAGGAAAAATATCTCTGTAAGGGAACATGCTATCCACAATTTCAGGATTATTTCTCATTTCATTTTTTACTAAATCAATTTTTGTTTCATTACTCATTGTGCGTTGTATCGCCCTAATAACTGCGGGGAAATGCTGAATAATCTTTTTTTTGATGTACTTTGTAAATGCCATGATTGATATTGGTTTGCCTTGTAAACAGCTTGAAAGCTAAAAAGATTTCTTTGATTAATTATTTTTTCAAAAGGTTAAAAAAATAGTACACGTTTTCTTGGTTAAAAGAGCATGATATATTTGTGCCGCTCTTTGAAACAACTTATCCAGAAAGACGGAGGGAATAGGCCCTGCGAAGTCTTGGCAACCGGAAGGTAAATTCATCATTGACCTTTGTCGGTGCCAATTCCTACTCTGCAAATCTGATTGCAGAGAAAGATAAGTTCAGTAATTCTTTTACTGTCTTGATAATTTTTTCCGGAATAGTTGTTTCATAAGAATGATAAAGCCAGAAAGTGAAGGATATAACATCCACCCTTACGGAGTTAGCTACACAAAGGATACTTGTGCTCGATGGCGCGATGGGCACAATGATTCAACGGCACAAACTTTCTGAAAAAGATTTCAGAGGAGAGGTTTTTGCTCATCATTCACATGATTTACGTGGGAATAACGATATATTAAACATAACCAGACCAGATATTATTCACGCTATTCATACAGAATACCTCGAGGCAGGAGCCGACATCATAGAAACGAATACATTTAGCGGTACATGGATAGCGCAAGCCGATTATAAATTGGAAAAAGAGGCTTATCGCATTAATTACGAAGGGGCAAGGATAGCCAAAGCAGCGGTGGAGAACTTTCTTAAACTCCACCCGGAAAGCGGGCCGCGTTTTGTTGCGGGTGCGCTTGGCCCAACCAACAGAACTGCTTCTATATCTCCAGATGTTAATAATCCGGGTTATAGAGCCATTACCTTCGATGAGTTAGTTGATGCTTATTCCGAACAGGCCCGCGGACTTATAGATGGAGGATGTGACATCCTTCTGGTTGAAACAATTTTCGATACCCTTAACGCAAAAGCCTGTTTGTTTGCATTGCACCAAGTTCAAAAAGAAAAAGGTACAAACTTGCCTGTGATGGTTTCCGGTACTATTACCGATGCCAGCGGCAGAACGCTTAGTGGGCAAACTCCTGAAGCCTTTGTAATTTCAGTATCACACAGTAAGCCTTTTTCTATAGGGCTCAATTGTGCTCTGGGCGCTAAAGATATGAGGCCTTACATAGAAGCTATTTCTAAAAGTACAACCTGTTTTGTGAGCGCCTATCCCAATGCAGGCCTTCCTAACGCATTTGGGGGTTATGATGAAACACCTGAGATGATGGGAGAGGCTATCGAGGATTTTCTGCAAAGTGGTTTTGTAAATATCATCGGCGGTTGTTGCGGTACTACTCCGGAACATATCAGGCTTTTCGCGGAGCTAGCACGCAAATATCCTCCACGAAAGCCTCCGAAGCCCATTCCACTCATGAGGCTTTCCGGGCTTGAACCTTTGGTAATAACACTTGAAACAAACTTTGTCAACGTAGGGGAGCGTACTAATGTAACAGGCTCAGCAAAGTTCCTTAAATTAATCAAGGAAGAAAAGTATGATGAGGCGCTTGCTATCGCAAAAGAACAGGTTGAAGGTGGAGCGCAGATTCTGGATGTAAATATGGATGAAGCCATGCTGGACGGTCGAGAGGCTATGGTTCGATTTTTAAACTTAATTGCTGCCGAACCGGAAATAGCCCGTGTACCGGTGATGGTTGATAGTTCCAAATTTCACATAATCGAAGCGGGGTTAAAATGCCTTCAAGGCAAAGGAGTAGTTAATTCTATATCGCTTAAAGAAGGAGAGGAGGTTTTTATCAGGCAAGCAGAATTGATAAAACAATATGGGGCTGCAGTAATAGTTATGGCCTTTGATGAAAAAGGGCAGGCCGACACCTACGAGAGGAGAATAGAAATTTGCGAACGAAGTTATCGAATACTGGTAGAAAAGGTTGGCTTCCCGCCAGAAGACATCATTTTTGATCCAAATATTTTTCCGGTGGCAACAGGCATGGAAGAACACCGAAAAAATGCGGTAGATTTCTTTCGTGCTACCAAGTGGATCAAGGAAAATCTACCTTATGCTAAGGTGAGCGGAGGCGTGAGTAATGTTTCCTTTTCTTTTCGCGGAAACAATGCTGTTCGTGAGGCCATGCACGCTGCTTTTTTGTATCATGCCATCAAGCACGGTATGGACATGGGCATAGTTAATCCTACCATGTTAGAAGTTTATGACAATATCCCAAAAGATTTGCTGGAATATGTTGAAGACGTATTGCTGGATAGGAGAGAAGATGCTACCGAGCGACTTCTTGCATTTGCTGAAACAGTTAAAAAGAAAAATAAAGCGGAAACTGTTGAAGATGAGTGGCGCAAAGGAACAGTTGAAGAGCGACTGGCACATGCACTGGTAAAAGGTATTACTGATTATATTGAAGTAGATGTTGAGGAAGCCCGTCAAAAATATATTAAACCACTAAAGGTTATTGAAGGGCCTTTGATGGATGGCATGAACATAGTGGGTGATTTGTTTGGTAGCGGAAAAATGTTTTTGCCTCAGGTTGTAAAGAGTGCCAGAGTGATGAAGAAGGCTGTAGCCTATCTCCTCCCATATCTTGAGCAAGAAAAACTCAGTTCAGGAAACGCCTCATCTACTAAAGGGAAAGTGCTATTAGCAACAGTTAAAGGCGATGTACATGACATAGGGAAAAATATTGTAGGAGTGGTTTTGGCCTGTAATAATTACGAAATTGTTGATATGGGAGTGATGGTTCCTGCTGAAAAAATATTGGAAAAAGCTAAAGAGATAGATGCTGATATTATAGGCCTGAGCGGCCTAATAACGCCTTCGTTGGATGAGATGGTGCATGTGGCCGGGGAGATGGAACGCCTTGGCTTCAAGATTCCGTTGCTCATTGGTGGTGCAACAACTTCTGAAATTCATACGGCTGTTAAAATTGCACCTGCATACTCCGGGCCGGTTGTTTATGTGCCCGATGCATCTAAAAGTGTGCCGGTAGTAAGCTCTCTTTTAAGTGCGGACCAGAAAGATGAGTTTGTGGCTGATGTGGCGCAACGCTACAAAATTATGAGAGATCTGCACGACAAACGTAGAAATGATTCGGAACTCATTTCATTGGAGGAAGCAAGAAGAAACAAACTTCATTTAAGAAATGATGTTAAGGTTTTTGAACCTAAAATATTTGTTCCCGGCTTTGTGAACAACTATCTAACCACTGAAGATGCGATAATCAATGAAGCATTCCAACCGGCATATAGAATATTAGGGTGGAAAAACTACCAACTTTCAGAGCTTTCAAAATACATTGATTGGTCGCCTTTCTTTGCTACCTGGGAGCTTAGTGGAACATATCCCCGAATATTTGAAAGCCCTAAATACGGCAAAGAGGCAAAAAAGCTTTTTGACGATGCGCAAAAGCTTCTCGCAAAAATTATTGAAGAAAAATGGCTGATAGCAAAAGGTATATTTGGTTTATTTGAAGCTCATTCAGAAAACGAAACCGTTTTTATTCATAATTCTGGATCTGTTGTTAATAAATTCACTTTTATGCGACAACAGTCCAAAAAAACAGGTTCAGCGCCTAATCTTTGTTTATCCGATTTCATCCATCCTGAAAAAGATTATATCGGAGTGTTTGCCGTTACCGCCGGAATTGGTATTGAACCGTACATACAAATGTTTGAGTCTGAACACGACGACTATCACACCATAATGCTGAAGGCTTTGGCAGACAGGCTTGCCGAGGCTTTTGCAGAAAGGTTGCACGAAAGAATACGCAAGGAATTTTGGGGTTACGCTCCTGATGAAAACTTTTCAAATGATGAATTAATACAGGAAAAATATCAGGGTATAAGGCCTGCTCCGGGCTATGCAGCATGTCCCGATCATACGCTGAAAAAACAAATATGGAACCTACTACAGGTAGAGCAAAATGTAAATATTCAACTTACAGAGAGCTGTGCTATGTATCCTGCCGCCTCTGTGAGCGGGTTTTATTTTGCTTCACCCGAAGCTAAATATTTCGGAGTAGGGAAAATTCTAAAAGACCAGGTGGAAATGCTGGCCACTTCCAAAGGAATTAGCATAGAGGAAATGGAGAAATGGCTGAGGCCAAATCTGGCATATTAATAATAATAAATGTAGAGCGTCATTTTATTTTACGTCTTTTTGCGTTATTTTCACTGTATATCCCATGAAACGCTGTTATTTTTTATTCTGCGTATTTCTCCCATTATTTCTCTTATCTCAAACTGATACCGAATTCTGGTTTGCAGCTCCTGAGGTCTCACAGCACAATCAAAATTTTGACAGACCTATTGTTTTGCGCATAACCTCTTACACTCAAAATAGCACTGTAACGATTGCTCAACCTGCAAATCCTCTTTTCATACCAATAGTTGTAAATGTCAGCGCCAACAATACTACAACTGTAGATCTAACCACTTGGATTAATCAAATAGAAAACAAGCCGCCGGATGTTGTGCTTAACTATGGATTGCGTATTACGGCCACGCACCCTGTTACAGTGTATTATGAAGTGATTAGCCAACAATGCCAGTGTAATCCTGAAATATTTGCGCTGAAAGGCAGAAATGCCTTAGGAAGAAATTTTTTTATTCCTGCTCAAAACTTTGTCAACAATGGTAATTATTCACCAACCCCATATTCATCATTCGATATTGTTGCAACCGAAAATAACACAACTGTAACAATAACTCCTTCAGCAAATATTGTAGGCCATGCTGCGGGTGTTCCCTTTTCTATCACTCTGAATCGTGGGCAGACCTATTCGGCCACTGCCACTTCACAGTTGGCTTCTCAGCGACTAATGGGGTCAACGGTAGTATCTGATAAGCCCATCGCAGTTACTATAAAGGATGACCTGATGCACGGAGCGCCTTATGGAGGTTGTGCTGATTTAGGAGGCGACCAACTGGTACCGATAGATTATATCGGAACGAAATATGTAGTGGTAAGAGGTTTTCTTAATCCTCCTCACGATAAGGTGTTTGTGCTTGCAACCCAAAACAACACATCAGTAAGTGTTGATGGCTCATTAGTTGCCACACTCAACACCGGCCAAACCTATATGGTGGATATGCCCACTCCGGCTCGGTTTATAGAGACCTCTAAACCTGCATATGTACTTCATCTCTCCGGATTTGGCTGTGAGATAGGGTTAAGTTTGCTGCCGCCAATTGAATGTACCGGCTCATCTTCTGTAGCCATAGCACGCTCAACCACTGAGTCAATGTTTTTGATTCTTATCGTTCAAAATGGTGGGCAAAATAATTTTCTGTTTAACGGAAATTCGGGTGTCATCAATGGGGCGGCATTTGCTCCGGTACCGGGAACAGGCGGTCAATATCATTATGCTCAGGTTACAATTTCCACTGCGCAGTTGCCAGCCGGCAGTTCTGCTATTGTCAGCAATACTTCACATTTCTTTCACCTGGGCTTGATTCACGGAGGAAGCAATAGTGGTACCCGATATGGTTACTTTTCTAATTTCAACAAAATAGATGTTGTTGCAGACACCTTTAGCGCGCCGGTTTGTATAGGCAGCACGCTTACCTTAAATGCCAATGCATCTTTTGGAAATGCCTCTTACACCTGGAGCGGACCAAATGGATTCTCTTCCAATCAGAAAAATCCTTCTATAAATAATGTTCAACCAGTTAATTCCGGCAACTACGTTGTGGTTGCTTCCTTTAGCGGATGCGTAAGCCAGCCCGACACAGTTGTTGTGCAGGTAACCAGTTGTGGGCAACAGGTTTCCGGAATAATTAATACCTACACCCCGGTAACTGACATAGATAAATGTTCTAACTCTGTAACTGTCGGTAGCGCTTCAGGTTTTGCTGTTGGCGACCGCGTGCTATTGATACAAATGAAAGGAGCTCAGATCAATACTACGAATTCTGCGGCATTCGGAGACATTACCGGATACGGGGATGCAGGAAATTATGAATTTGCTAATATTCAAAGCATTAATGGCAATAAAATAACATTTGTAAATGCGATTCAAAATAATTACACTATTAGCGGGTTGGTGCAACTGATAAGGGTGCCGCAGTATCAGGGCAATATTCACGTTGTAAATACACCGGTAACCTGCCCTCCATGGAATGGCTCTACCGGGGGTGTGATCGTACTCGAAGCTGCCGGAACAATCGCGCTAAGTGCAGATATTGATGCATCTGATAAAGGTTTTCGCGCTGGAGTAGCAAACGATAATTCACCTTACAACTGCAATCAACAGGACTATTTTTATCCGTTCAACTCCTCTTTTGGTGGGAGAAAAGGTGAGGGAGTCCACGACCTACCTGCAAGCATTTCTAACGGCAGGGGAAAAAATGCCAACGGAGGCGGTGGTGGTAATGATACCAACTCCGGTGGAGGCGGTGGCGGTAACGGAGGCACCGGAGGGCGAGGCGGCAATCAATGGGTTGGATGTCCCAACTTGCCTATAGGTGGTGAAGGCGGTGTAAGTTTATCGTATTCAAATGTTATTAATAAAATTTTTCTTGGCGGTGGAGCAGGTGGAGGGCATCAGAATAATGCGGTAGCAACCCCTGGTACCAATGGAGGCGGGATTATCATTATCAAAAGTAACGCTATACAAGCAAGCGGTGGGAGTATTAAAGCTTTTGCCAACGATGCGGTTTTTACTTCAGGTGATGGCTCAGGAGGAGGTGGTGCAGGAGGAACTGTGTTGCTGCACACCAATAATATAACTGGTAATTTAACTATTGACGTACACGGAGGGAAGGGAGGGGACAATTCAGGGCATGGTCCCGGAGGAGGGGGAGGTGGTGGTGTGGTTTGGTCGAATAACCCTTTGCCTGCAAACGTATCTGTTAATCTTCAGGGAGGTCAGCCAGGGTTTGATTCTAATACAAACTCTAATCACGGTGCCGCGGCCGGAGCACAAGGCATTACTCTTACAGGACTTGTTTTACAAGAAAGTAACACTCCTTTTGCCCCCTTGCCCAAGCCTGTTGCAACTGCTCCTTCGAACGTATGTTCCGGAGGAGTTATCTCTTTATCTGTTGGTAACATTCAAAATGTTTCGTGGAACTGGAGCGGTCCAAACGGATATTCATCCTCTATGCAAAATCCGGCCATAAATTCAGCCACTATAACAAATAGCGGAGATTATATCGTTGTAGCAAGAGATAATCTTGGTTGCGAAGCACGAGATACTGTTACAGTCAATGTTCGACCAACTTATAATGTATCGCTTAATGCAAACATCTGTTCGGGATCGCAATATGTACTTCCTAAAGGATTGACAGTTTCTGCGCCCGGCACTTACAGAGACACTTTATCTACGATTTACGGATGCGACAGCATTATTACAATCAACTTATCGGTAACGCAAAATACATTAAGCGCTTCTAATGATGTGTTTATCTGCAATGGGGACACAGCTACGCTTACAGCTACAGGGGCGCTTACTTATTCGTGGAAGCCTTCACAAGGCCTAAGCGACACATCATCTCCTACGGTACGTGCCTATCCTTTACAGACCACAACATATACAGTAACAGGCAGAGTATTAGGGAATAACTTAGTTACTAATGGAGATTTTGAGTCAGGAAATACCGGTTTCACAACCGATTACCTTTACAGTTCTCCTAATCCCCTTGCCCCACCAGGCTACTACACTGTATCAACTTCTATTACTAACAATTGGTGGGCTAATTGTCCTGACCACACAACCGGTACTGGAAACATGATGATTATTGATGGAGCTGATGGAAATAGTTCATCAGTGCCCGTTGGCGCTAACATTTGGTGTCAAACTGTTAGTGTGATACCAAACACAGAATATGCTTTTTCTACCTGGCTGACGAACATAAATTCACAATACGCTACTTCTCAGTTGAGGTTTAGTATTAATGGAGTTCAAATTGGAAATATTCAAAACACACCTATTGGCCCTTGCCAGTGGAATCAATTTTATGTGTTATGGCAATCAGGGAATAATACAACGGCAACACTTTGTATTGCTGAAGTAGGCGGATCCCAACCCGGCAATGATTTTGCACTTGATGATATCTCTTTTGCTCCGGTATGTTATTTTACAGACACAGTACTTGTAAACGTTCGTCAACCCCAAATCACCAATCAAAATCGAAACATCTGTGAGGGAGATACATTTGTTCGACCCTCCGGAAATATTGTATTTACATCCGGCACTTATTTCGATACCTTACAAACCATTCATGGTTGTGATAGTATTGTAATAACACAGCTTGGTGTTTTCCCCACTTATCGCGATTCGGTAAATGCACTAATATGCCAGGGAGAAAATTATATTCTTCCGAATGGAAATGCAGTAACAGTTGCTGGAAGATATGTCTCTCTTTTATCAACTAAAAATGGTTGCGATAGTGTAATAATTACAGACTTAAGCGTACTTCCAAATTCGGTGAATGCACAAAATGTATTTATCTGTCCTAATGCCACTTACACGTTGCCTGGAGGGCGTACCGTCAGCAATCCTGGGACTTATCTCGATACATTGCAAGCTGTTAATGGCTGCGATAGCCTTATGACAACTATTTTGCAATGGTATCCTGCTTACAATCAATCTATTTTTGATACTATTTGTGTGGGCAATTCGTATATGCTTCCTAACGGCAATATGGTTTCTCAGGAAGGAGACTACAACGTGTTGTTGACTACCGTTCATGGCTGTGATAGCGCTTTTTTGGTACGATTAAAAGTATCTGATATTGCGCTACAGGCTGATGTAGATAGTGTTCGGTGTTTTGGAGAAAGTAATGGAAAAATTAGTGTGATGGCAGAGGGAGGCATCGGTCCTTATACCTTTTCCTTAAATGCACAGACAGTTCAGAGTGGCGCTACACAAACAGTATTCTCAAATCTTGTTGCTTCCGGATACACCATTCTGGTAACAGACAGAAAGGGTTGTACTGAAGAGATAAATGTTGAAGTTGGCGAACCGTCTCCATTGTTGATTGATGCAGCGGTGAGTGATGCTTCTTGTTTTGGTTATAGTGATGGTACTGCAATTTTAAATGTCTCCGGAGGTTCGCCCGCATATAGATATTCGCTTGACGGAACACAACAAACCATGGGAATGTTTACAAAGCTGCCTGCCGGAAATTATACCGCAGTAGTAACAGATGCCAATAATTGCACGGCTTCAATTAATGTAACGATTAACCAGCCGGATGAAATTTTAATAGAAGCTACTCCCAACCCTTTAATATTAAGCCTTGGAGCGAAAGACACCATTCATCTTTCTTCAAATTACGATCCTGAGGTAAACTACTTTTGGACACCGGCAACCGGCCTCAGTTGCTCGAACTGCTCAACTGTTTGGGTAAATGCCATATATAGTATAAGTTATACAGTTCGCGCTGTGGCAAATATCAACGGCAAATCGTGTGAATCCTTTATTCCAGTAGAAGTGAAAGTAGAACCGGATTACACGTTTTACATTCCCAACACATTTACACCAAATGGCGATGGCGTGAACGACTGGTTTGAGTGGTTTGGAAATAAAGAGGCTATTAAACTGTTTGATATAAAAGTCTTTAATCGCTGGGGCGAAAAGGTTTTTGAGAGTAACGACATTAATTTCCGTTGGGATGGATTCTATCAAGGTAAACCCGCTCCGCAGGATGTTTATGCTTATGTAATAAAAATTGTGTGGTTAAATGATGCGAATGAGAATCGCTATAAAGGAAGTGTAACTTTGATGCGCTGATAAAATTTGAATATGATACCTGCAAAAGGATATGCTGCTTTAAATGCTTACGAACCGCTTGTCCCTTTTCATTTTCAGAGAAGATCAATAGGCCCTGATGACGTATTGATAGAAATTTTGTACTGCGGCATATGCCATAGCGATATTCATCAGGTGCGCAATGAATGGGGAGGTTCAAAATATCCTATGGTTCCCGGACATGAGATTGTAGGAAAAGTAACTCGTGTGGGGGGGAATGTATCCAGATTTAAACCGGGCGACTTTGCCGGAGTGGGATGCTTTGTGGATTCATGCAGAGTTTGTTCCAGTTGTGTTCAAGGCTACGAACAATACTGTGAAAGCGGAATGATAGGCACTTACAATAGTTATGAAAAAGATGGCATTACTCTTACTCAAGGAGGTTATTCAAATATCATAGTAGTTAATCAGCATTATGTACTAAAAGTGTCGGATAAGCTAAGTCTGCCCAATGTTGCTCCTTTATTATGTGCCGGCATTACAACCTACTCTCCTCTAAAAAAATGGAAAATCGGCAAGGGCCATAGAGTGGGTGTTTTAGGGCTTGGTGGATTGGGGCATATGGCTGTGAAATTTGCCAGAGCAATGGAAGCCGAGGTTACGGTGCTAAGCTCATCGCCTGAGAAGAAAGCGGATGCAGAAAAACTTGGGGCGCATAACTTTGTCTGTACAAAGGACCTGGCGACAGTTAAATTATACAGAAACAATTTTGACTTTATACTGGATACGGTTTCCGCACCACATGATGTGAGTTTTTTTGTTTCACTGCTTCGGTTAGATGGTGTGATGGTTATGTTGGGTATTCCTCCCGAAAATCCTACTCTTCAGGTATTTCATTTGGTAGGCAAAAGAAGAAGCATTGCGGGTTCGCTCATCGGTGGGATAGCGGAAACACAGGAGATGCTTGATTTTTGCGCTGAAAGGAACATAGTTTCTGAAATAGAAATTATACCGATAAGCTATGTTAATGAGGCCTATGAACGAGTGCTTAAAGCTGATGTGCGATACAGGTTTGTTATTGATTTGACGACTCTGTGACGGAACGATTTTGTGCCGAGTAGCTAAAAGAGAGAAATTAATGTGATGGTTAAATTAATGGGTGAGGGATGCGGAGGGCGCGACT
>JAVQWQ010000027.1:0-20420 GCA_033578915.1 Chitinophagales bacterium
GGGTGAATTACATATACTTTCTGCCTCTGCCGGAGTAAGTCTTTTTTTAATTATTGCATCTGCCAGTATATATGCTTTGCTCTGATAACCAACCAGTGTTGGCATCTTAAACAACTCTTTAATGATGGTGTCGTTGCTTTTAATCAATAAATTATAAATAGGGTGCGATGGATTGTACAAATATTTTTTTAAGGTGATAGGCGCATATTTACCGGCTGTTTCAAGCACTTTAGTAGCGAAGAATTTAGACTTATAGTCGTCAAATCTTTTGAAAATCTCTTCAGGTTCTTTTGTAGCTGCGTATAAAAGAATCTCTTCTGCGTAAGGCTCATGAATAAATGAAGAAATATTCCTTATTGTGCTCAGTATATTCTTTTTTAAGATTAAAACAGTTTTCTCTCTCTCGCTCAGTCTAAGGCTGATTGGTTTAATAATAACTTCGTCCATGTTGATTTTTACTGCCGTATCAGACAGAATGTCTTTTTTTGTTTCTGCAAAAGAGCTGGTATCAACGGTGTCTTTTAATATCTTTATAGGTACATCATCTTTATCTTTCTCAGATATCGTTTTGTTTATAATAGCATTAGAATAAAATGTTTCAGGCAGTCGGTTTTTAAAAAGCTTCAGTATATCTTCATTTTCCGAAATTGAAAAGTTGGGTGTCTGGTTCGGATCGTCCGATTTAGTCATTAATTGTGATATATATTTCACTGATGGCCCGTCAACCATCTGGAAAATAAATCTAGTTTTTCATTTCTTTCGCAAAACTCAAGAAATTCCTTGAAGCGTTTTTGATTCAATGAGTGTATAAAATATGCTGTATAAGGCTTTTCTAGTTTTCTTTTAATTGTTCCAAGAAGGTTTGTAAATGATTGCAACGTCAGCTCTCTGTGGCCATATACTAAAACAGTAAGAAGCTCTTCAGTTCCCAGAAATTTAAAATAATCTGCCACAGCATACCCGGGCATATTCACAGAGAGATTATTAGCTTTTCTTACCTGCTCAATAGAGTAGTTTTCAAGCAAACTATAAGCGGAATGCCTGCCATATGCGGCCGGATCTTTCATATTAGATACCAATATTTTAAAGAGGTCAGAAGGGTTGTCGCCAATAGAATCGGCTTCATCCATGCTGAACTCATTTTTTAGAACATTGTATGCAAGAACATAGGCGTTTGATCTTTGGCCATATTCCCTATATACATTCAGAAGATATCTGGTAGCAGGAGATTTGCTTTTTACCACATTGTAGCTGATGTCATTTTCAGAATATAAATATTTTTTTACGATGTCCGGCGCCCATAGCGCTATGCTGTCAATTATTCGGGAGGCAAACGGACGTTGAGCAAAGTGATTAGCATAACGAAGGACTTCTGATGGGTTTTCCCTGGCATAGTCGAGAAGAAATCTTTCGCATACTTCATCATCAGGAATCAGCGAGGAGTGAGCAAGGGTAAACTTTTTATATATAGTAATATTTTTGTCAAGAACTTTTTTATTATCCCACTCGCAAAGAATTGCAAAGTATTTAAGGCCATTGTTCCACCTGCCTTTTATCATTTCATCTTCAGTAGCATTGTAATAAACAATACCCATATACCGCACAAGTGCGCTGGCATAAAGCGCTCTTTTTGGGGGAGAAAACTCCGGTTGCTGGCAGAAGGTTAAAGCTGATTCGGCTAGAGTAAAGAAACTGGTGTCTGCCTTTGGAAATTCTTTTTTGAGATTGATTTTATGAGAAGAAAATTGTCTCAGCAACAAAACCAATCTTTGCTCGTACTCTTTTTGCTGAGCATCAGTATCTGCCTGGCCGGCAGCAATACTTCCGCATAGCATCATAAGAAACAGGATTAATATCCCACTTTTTCTAATTTCCATATTGACCCCCTGCGCTGATGGAAACAAGTTTTTATGCGTTTTTATACGACAAAAAAAAGGTTAGGTTTGTTAAAGTTATTCACCATCAAAATATATGTTATTAAAAAAGTCCACTTTATTTATCACCTGCATTTTCCTTGCTTTGGCGGCTTGTAAGGAAAAGGCTAAAAAAGCCAAATCCTATTATGATTCTACCCTAAAACACACCACCTCTGTTACAGATAGTATTTTAGAACTGGCAGATGTTTTGCGCTCGGGTAACAAGCCTGCAACAAAAAATTTTCTTAATCATCACCTTAACACCATAGACAGCTCTCAGGCTCATATCCATAACTTGGGAAGTTTTGAAGGCGACACCTCTCTAAATAGCGCCACTTTAGCTTTATTGCAATTTTACAAAAACTATCTGCTCAATCATATTAAACCCTTTTATGATTCTATTCCCAACGATTCTCTCACCCGTGAGCAAATAGAGATAGCAGATTCCTTACACAGAAAAATGTTGGATGATGAAGCGGAATATTGGGATAATTTCAATAACTCTGCCAAAAAGTTTAGCGATAAATACGACTTAAACTCATTGCAACCTTAATGCAACTGAACAACAAAGTTATCTGGATTACCGGAGCATCTTCAGGTATAGGAGAGGCCTTAGCAAAAAAGATTGCATCCGAAGGCGCGCATCTAATTCTGTCAGCCCGTCGAAAAGATGAATTAGAGCGTGTTCGTTCTTCACTTGCTGTAAAAGAAGACAACTGCCTGGTCCTACAATTAGACCTCGAAGACATTGAACAATTCCCCGCTAAAGTAAATGAGGTAATCCGTCATTTCGGCCATATTGATATTTTAATAAACAATGCTGGTGTGAGTCAACGATCACTTGCTGCAGATACTCCTATTGATGTGGACAAAAGGCTTATTGCGATCAATTACATCGGCACAGTGGCGCTTACTAAATGTGTACTTCCGCACATGCTGCAACGACAGAGCGGACTTATCGTGACGGTTACGAGCGCGGTAGGAAAAATCCCTTCTCCGTGGCGTAGCAGCTATGCAGCGGCAAAACATGCTTTGCACGGCTTTTTCGATTCGCTACGCGCTGAATGCTACGACCGCGGCCTAAGGGTACTATTAGTATGCCCTGGTTTCGTAGCAACTAATATTTCAGTAAATGCATTGACCGAAACCGGAAAACCACTCGGCGAAATGGACGATGCCACACGCAAAGGATTATCTCCCGATGAATGTGCAGCTCAAATAATACGTGCAATAAAAAAAGGCAAAGAAGAGGTTATCGTTTCAGGTCCAAAAGAGAAATTCGCCATATGGCTTAAGCGTTTTTTCCCTGGCGTATTTTCGGTATTAATAAGAAAAATGAAAGTCCGCTAACAAATCTATGCATCAAATTTGTAGCCTATACCTTTGATGGTTTTGAAATTCTCATCACCGAGTTTTTCCCTTAGCTTGCGAATGTGAACATCAATGGTGCGATCGCCTACAATAGTGTCGTTACCCCAAACCTTACTCAAAATCTCTTCGCGTTTAAAAACTCTGCCGGGCTTACTTATCAAAAGATTAAGCAACTCAAATTCTTTCCGTGGCAGAGAAATCTCCATTCCGTTTTTAATTACAATATATCGCTCTCTGTCCACTTCAATGTCGCCCGCCTTAATAATCTTTGCGTTGTCGTTGTTTTCTAACCTTCGCAACAGCGCCCTGATGCGACTTATAAATACACGCGGCTTAATAGGTTTAGTAATGTAGTCATCTGCGCCTACTTCAAATCCTGCAATTTGCGAATAATCCTCATCGCGGGCAGTAAGGAAAGCAATGATGGTAGATTTGAACATAGGCATATTTCGCAGTTCGCGGCATGTTTCTATGCCATCCAGCTTCGGCATCATTAAGTCGAGGATAATAATATGAGGCTGCAGTTTCTTGGCAACATCTATGGCTTCAAGGCCATTCGTAGCGGTTTGAACCCAGAACCCTTCCCGCTCAAGGTTGTATTTCATAAAATCCAACACATCCGTTTCATCATCAACCAACAAAATTTTAATGTCGTTTGGTTCCATACGATATTATATAAACGCTAATGTATGTGCTCAAAGTTACCGAACTGTTAAATCATTAGTCTGTCTCAGGTTAGCAGTAATTTTGAAACGAGGTACATAGCACACAGTTTTAGTTTGTAATTTTTAGGGGGTGTCCACTTGCGGCCTCGCGCCTGCGGCGCGAGGCCGCAAGTGGCCGGGCTGCTGCGGGGTTCGCTCTTGCTTCCGCCGCGACCGCGCTGCCCGGTCGCTGAGCCTGTCGAAGCACAGCGCGGTCGCGGCCGCTCGCTCTACTCGCGCCCTCCGCATCCCTCACCCGAAATAACCTACGTTACAAATTTATCACGCAACTCATTAAGCCCAGCTTCTTATCCCATTTGAGTTTTAACCCATATGCAACTTCTTCTTTTTTAGCAGTTAAAAACAAGATGTTTAATCATTACTGGCCATAAACAACCTCAGCGTAATTTCTTTTCACTCTATTCCTTCACAAACATTCGGGTAAACACATGTTCGCCTGCTCTTACAATCAAAAAATAATTACCTGAATTTAAGAAGGAAAGGTCTAAATCATCCGATAATGTTGGCATATGGTAAACGGTTTGCCCTAAACTATTCTTTACTTCTACAGATACAGCTTCACTATTAAGCATTTCAGGCATTTGCAAATGAATCAATCCTTTGGTAGGGTTAGGATACATACGCATCCATACATCGCTCATTTCATAAGATACAGAAGAAGCAACGTTCAGCAAAATCTTGCACACAAGATTTGAAAGGGTTGGTTCATTGCGCTGGGTGTTTGTTCCATCGCCCAACTGTCCGCTGGCATTGCGGCCGCAACCCCAAAAAGATCCATCCTTTTTATATATCAAAGTGAAATTGGTTCCTGCTGCCAATCCGGCCACATCGCTCAGTCCGGGCACCGGGCCGGGGGTTGAGCGGTTGTTGGTGGTATTATCCCCCAGATTCCCGTATGTGTTTCGCCCCCAGGAAACGACCGTATTGTCAGATTTAACCGCCATGCAATGAAACGCACCGGTGCACACGATCGGTGGCAACGCAAGTTTTAATCCCGGAACCTGAATAGGTATATCGCTATCTGTTGTAGCGCCATTACCTAGTTGGCCGTAGAGATCTTCTCCCCACGTCCACACTGTGCCATCGGCTTTCACAGCAAGCGAGAAGAAGCGGCCTGCGTAAATGGCTACTACACCTGAAAGATTCTTCACCTGAACGGGCACGTTTACATCGTTGCCCGAAGTGTCGTTGCCGATTTGCCCGTTTTTATTATCCCCCCAGGCCCATACCGTGCTGTCGCTCTTTAGCGCAAGTGTATGATAAGTTCCCGCAGCAATAGCAATTACATTATTTAAACCAGGCACCTGAGAGGGAATGGTTTTGTCATTAA
Organism: Chitinophagales bacterium; assembly: GCA_033578915.1. GTDB lineage: Bacteria > Bacteroidota > Bacteroidia > Chitinophagales > LD1 > UBA7692. The sequence goes on from JAVQWQ010000027.1 coordinate 5,343, forward strand.
ATGTGCCGTCTCCTAATTGACCTTCTTTATTCCAGCCCCACGCCCATACTGTGCCATCGTTTTTTAACGCTACAGAATGCCATCCGCCACAGGATATGGCTTTCACGTTGGATAGCAAAAGTACCTGGCCAGGAGTGTTGGTATTGTTTTCGGTACCTTTTAGACCATTGCCTAAGCCTCCATAAATGTTGCTGCCCCATGCCCATACCGTACCATCTGCCTTGAGTGCCATACTGTGAGCCTCTAACTGGTCACCTCCTCCACAAACTGCTATCACACCAGTGAGGTTTCCCGATGGCACTGGTACATTGCTATCATCGTTAGTGCCATTACCCAACTGGCCTGTAGCGTTTTCTCCAAAGGCTTTGACCGTACTATCGGAACAAACTACCAAAGTATGCCAACCTCCGGCTCCTACTCGCTGAGAAAAGCCGTTTGAGATAATAAATAATGTATGCCATAGCACTACAACTAAGATTATAAAAGTTTGAATGGATATGTTTTTCATAATATTAAGTTTTTGGTTTAAAAATTGGGGAATGCACAGTGTTTCAGAGTAAAGCATTCAAAAACGCGCGCGCAGCGAAGCGATGAAATTTCTCCCCGGCGCATTGATACCCGATGCGTATGGGCGGTACATCTTATCGAGAATATTTTCCACCCCGAAAGTGATGCCTACATACTGACTTGGGTAATATGCCGCTTTAAAGTTTAGCGTGTACCAGGGAGCAACATAGGCTCTGCCCCTGCTGTCGCGGGCGTAAGAGGGATTGTTTCGCTCTGTGAGCGCAAGATCGCTGTAATCCATTTTCAGATTATATACAACATAAAAGTCTGTTCTGAATTTTCGGTGTTCGTAGGTGAGGTGTGCACTACCAAAAGTAGGCGCTGCATGGCGCAAAGGAAAATACGTAAGGCTGTCGGGTTGCTGTTCTCTTCCATTTTGATAAGAAATGTTGCTGCGCACCCCTAAGCCTTTATAGAAAAATTCTATCCCGGCCTGCACGCCAAATACTCTGATGCGCGTCACATTTTGTATTGCTTGAATGCGGCTTTTGTTGCCCCAAAATCGAATTGTAGTATCGCCATTCAGGGTGAAATCTTTGCGTACCATTGCATCGGTGAGCCAGGTGTAATAAAAAGTGGCATCTGCTTTGAAAAAACTTCCAAAAGTTTTTACAGTGCCAACTTCTGCATTATATACCTGCTCTGCCTTCAGCTTCGGATTGGGTACAACCAAATAACCGGGAACAGACTCAAACACCTTTCCCATATCATCCACATTGGGTGCTCTGAATCCATTCGAAACATTTGCATAAATCTGCCAGGATTTAAACGGAGAAAATACTATTCCCAAGCTTGCGCTCAATGATCCATTTTTCATATTAGCTTTAGTGAATGGAAATGGGAAAAAGGTAGTATCAAATGTTGCATTAATGAGAAAGTGATTGTAGCGTATTCCTGCGCTGAGGCTCCACATAGAACTTGGAACAAATCTGGCGCTCATATACATACCATGCGACTGCCATGTTGAACCATCGGGATAACGGGTTACGGTAGGTTCAACCTTGTTTGTAAGCACATGGGTGAGCCATGCTGTCGAGCGCACCAGATTAAACACACTTTCCAAACCGTATTGAATGCTCAGTTTAGGTATAATCTGCCTTGAACAGTCCACATTTACAGATATTGCATGAACGCGTTCGCGCTGGCTTTTTCGTTCGCGATACATAAACTCGCGGTCGTGCCTGCTTTCCTCAAAGAACTGATAGGCTAAAATCAAGTTCAAATGATCAAACACAATATTTCGTCTGTTTAATTGCAAGCCCAGGCGATGCATCTGCCACTTTTGCGGCCCATAATACCACTCAGCCCACCGAAGCTTGTCTTTGTAAGGGCCATCGTAGCGCATTACATAAAGCCTGTCGTAGCGATTAAAAGAAGAGGTCTGTGAAAAGTGATAAGCATATTCCAGGTCTATTAAATCTTTTGGACGGTATCTGATTTTTTGCATAAAATTCCACTGGCTGTATTCAGAGCCTACCTGTAAGGCAGAGTCGCGATTCTGAACCATATAATCTTTGTTGTCTATGGTTGCCACATAATATGTGCGAAAGAAATACGGCACTCCTCCTTTGCTGCCGGAGCGCAAGTCTCCGTAATCTGAATAGGTGAGGCTGGAGAGCAACGCTACTTTTTTCCACCCCTGGTTAATGTCAAGATGGCCTGTGCCTTCAGTATTAGCAGAAGAAAAGCGCCCCAGTCCGTTTCCGGATACTTCAGGATATTTTCTTGATTCAACAGAAAATTTGGGCTGTAACGTCTGGAAACTCATTACTCCGCCCACCGCATCACTTCCGTACATCACAGAACCAGGCCCGAAGAGTATTTCCGCTCCTTCCAGCGCATTGGCATCAAGCGAAATAACATTGTGCAGGTTTCCGGAGCGAAAGATGGCATTGTTCATACGCACCCCATCTACGGATATTAAAACCCTGTTGGTGGCCATGCCGCGCAGCATAGGCGAACCGCCGCCTAACTGGCTTTTTTGTATGAAGGCATACCCGCTCATTCCCAGCAGGTCAGCAGCAGTCTGTGGATTTTGAAATGCAGCTTATTTCATGCTGATTTTTTCAACTCTTGCGGCTGCATCTAATTTTACAGAAGCAAAGCGATTAGTCGAAACTACTACTTCGGTAAGTCGAAACATGGATTCATTCAACTCAACCCTGTATCGTTGAGCTATAATTTCAGCAGGCGTTAGTGTAATGGTTTCATAGCCTACCAGCTTTAGAGAAATGCTATCAGCCTCAGTAAACGGAGCAAATTCAAACTGCCCTCTTGCATTGCTCTGCGTCGCATAATAGGGGTGATTGGAAATGACTAATACTCCGTACAACGCTTGTTGTGTAACCTTGTCAACAACCGTTACTATCTGAGCATTAACTACAAACCAGGCCGTAAATATTATAAGAAATATGTTTCGCATAAATTTAATAAAACTGTCACCCAGGTGTCTTTGAAATCAATGATTCTGATTAACCTGATGGCATAACCTATCAGCATTTACCTAATGCCATGATTGAACATGCTGAATGAAGTGGCATTAGAATTCCTTCAAAAGATTTTATGAAAGTTTTTCTGGAGGAGGAGTGGAGAGGGAGCGAACTGGATCGAGATTATAAAAAGTGTAAAACGATATTTCTGATTTCAAAAACAATTCTGATTCGAAGCTAAAATTGATGCAAGTGTCTAAATACACTAGTTTAATAATATCATTTAAGGTTCCTCTTTTATTTGAAGATTTTTCCTTCCCAAAATTGTCACGCATCCAACTGCAGATGGTTTTTTGCAATTTGTCTTCGTGTTCGTCAGGTACACAATAGTAATAAGTGGTATCAGCAAATTCTTCTTTCCTGACCACATCATACATTTTGCCTAAATATCTGAATTCATTGGCTTCATATCGTTTAAAAAATGGGTTTCGTATTATTTCAAGTTTGCGAGGAATCTTTATCAATTTGAGCCGATTGTTAGGAGCTAAACGCAACAATTCCATTTTGAAATGTTTGCGATGCTGCCATAAACAATAATCAAGAAGGAAAATACTCAGCACAGATTGCCAAAGCAGCAGCCCAAGAAAAAAAGCAGCAAAAGACTTTATAAGTTTGTTGTACATTTAGAACAAAGTAAAATAAATTTGAGCAAAAATCTGTTGAGCTTTGCAGTTATAAAGCTTATTAGAAGTTATCCGCTGATTTTTATTAACCGGAGTAAAAGAAATTAAAATACCAGCTTCAGCACATCCCCCACTTTGATAGGACGCTGTTGAATGAATTCGTTGGTTTCTTTGATTTTTTGTACGGTTAATCCTTCATACCTCTGAGATATAGACCACAGTGTATCGCCGGGGCGAACAACGTATTTAATACAGTTGCAGTCTGAATTATATCCTGATTCATTGTTGTTGACAACGGCCGCCACACGAGTGTAAATCTCTCTTTCTCCTGTTTTAATTTTTAGTTTTTGACCTGCAGCGACTGTGCTGGATCTTAAATGATTCCAAGCCAAAATATCTTTAATATGAACACGATATCGGGTTGCTATTTTGCTAAGGGTTTCACCTTTACGAACATGATGGGTAACAAAAACAGGTTCATATATCTTCTTGACTACCTCCTGAGGCTGAGGAATAATTTCTGCCGTTGCAATTAAAGAATCTGTCTCAGGAGAATTCGTAGATTGTATTTGAGGTTCAGTATATTTTACTGTAGTGGCTAATTCACTGGATGTTACTTCAGGCTCAGGTGTCAGCACTATTTTTAACCTCATTCCCGGGGAAAGATGATGATTTCTTAAACCGTTCCATTTTTTTATTTCTGCTACTGAGCAGCCGTATTTTGCAGCAACTTTATAAATGGTTTCACCTTTTTGAATTTTCTCATAAACCACTTTGGGTGTTGCGGCAACAGCATAAGCTGCTTCATATTGCAATATGTAGGGATCGTTTAGGATTTCAGTTTTTCTCGCCTCAAATAGTGAAATATATTTTACGGGTAAATTAAGATTGAATCCATTTGAAGTGTACGGAATAATTCCCAATCGCAGCGATGGATTTAATGACTGCAATTCTTCCAAAGGAATTTCAAGAACGTTTGCGATATGGTTCAAACTTACTTTAGAATATATTTTTACGGTATCAATAGGGTACAATGGCCGCTTGGGTTCGGCTGGTTTCAAATAGTAGTCACCGGCGTAATGCATGGCATACACAGCTGCGATATAAATAGGAACATAACTGCGCGTTTCAGCCGGAAGATATGGCATGATAGTCCAGAAATTTCTTGAACCGCCGGAGCGGGCAATTGCTTTGTTCACGTTGCCCGGCCCTGAGTTATACGCAGCAAGTACCAGATGCCAGTCACCATAAATGTCATAAAGTTGTTTTAGATAATTAATGGCAGCAACAGTGCTCCTTGCGGGATCTCTTCTTTCGTCAACATAGGAATTAATCTCAAGACCTAACATTTTCCCGGTCCCATGCATCAACTGCCATAAACCTGTGGCGCCGGCCCGGGATACAGCATTTGGATTAAAAGCAGATTCTATGATGGGTAAATATTTGAGTTCCAAAGGCAATCCATAGCGGTCAAGTGTTTCTTCAAACATTGGGAAGTATATTTGCGCATTCGCCAACATACGGGTCATCATCTCCCTCCTCTTAAAGACAAAATATTCTATAAACGATTTGACATCTTTATTGAACGTCATAGGAACAACGCTCGGAATCGCTTTCAAGCGTTGGATGAGTTCCTGGTCAGAGTACTGTGGAAGTCTTTCTATGGGATAATTAATATACTTTTCCAACTCACTAGAGGGTAGGTAAACTTTGTCCCTAGTGAATGTAATGTGGAACATACTATCTATGTGTCGAATTACAGGATCTAACTCGCACCGTTCAGACGATTGGTATTGCGCTAAGCTCTGCATCGCAAGCGCGAGTGTGATGATCAGTATGACGGGATTTTTCATTGTATAATAATAAAAATTAAGCAGTTGTGTTAATAGGGCGTAAAGTTTTTTTTACAAATTTATTTTTATGTTATATGATTTAAGAAGTTGTTATCTAACAATTTCTTAACTAACATGCGACTTGTATTTTAAAATATACACTCGCTTGTTTCTTGATTTAATTTTGTAAACGTACTTGTTGTATAAATGTTACAACCGACTTCTCAAAATTTGCATAAAATATCAGCCTGAAGGCTTACAGGAGAAAGAAAGTAAAGTGGACTTTTATTTTAATTGATTTCTCTACAATACTGCCCTGCAAAATCAAAAAGCCATTCTTCTTGAAAGTGCGGAGCAATTAGTTGTATTCCGATAGGCAATTGATTTTTGTCCTTGCCGATAGGGAAAGATATAGCAGGATTACCGGTAAGGTTTGCTAAAACGGTAAAAATATCGGCAAGATACATCTCAACCGGATTGTCAGTTTTTTCACCTATTTTAAAAGCTGTGGTTGGCGTGGAGGGCATCAGAATCAAGTCATATTGATTGAAGATATTTTTTATATCCTGGTACAGGATTCTTCTAACCTTTTGTGCCCTTGAATAATACGCATCATAATATCCTGCACTGAGCACAAAAGTGCCTAACATAATCCTGTTTTTAACTTCTTTTCCAAAACCTTCGGTGCGGCTCTTTTTGTAAACCTCATCCATATCTGTGGCCGCAGGAGAACGATAACCGTAGCGCACTCCATCGTATCGTGCAAGGTTGCTGGATGCCTCAGCAGTTGTTAAAATATAATAAGCCGGAATAAGATAATCCACATATTGAAAGGCCACTGTTTCTACAACATGGCCTTCGGATTTTAACGTATCAATTAAATTTTGACTTTCATAGCGTATCTCGTGCTGCAACGCCTCGTTATCAAAGGTGTTTTCCAATATTGCTATACGATATTTTCGCTTAGATGCAGAGGCACTGAATATCGGAACCGGCCGTGAAGAAGTAGTGCTGTCTAAAACATCCTTTCCTGCAATGACTTCAGTAATTAAAGCTGCATCATCAACAGAACGGGTCATTGGCCCAATCTGGTCGAAGGATGAAGCATAGGCGATGAGTCCATATCGGGACACACGTCCATAAGTAGGTTTCAACCCTACAATACCGGTAAAAGCCGCAGGTTGGCGGATGGAGCCACCGGTATCCGAACCTAGCGCAGCCGTGCACATATTTGCCTGTACTGCTACCGCCGATCCTCCAGATGAGCCACCCGGCACTCTCTGGGAATCAGCCGCATTGAACACCTTTCCGTAGGCAGAATTTTCGTTGGAGGAGCCCATGGCAAATTCATCACAATTGGTTCTTCCAATGATTATGGCATCCTCTGCCAGTAGCCGCTCCACCACCGTAGCAGAATATACAGACGTATATCCTTCGAGTATTTTAGAGGCTGCACTTACTTTATGACCTTTGTAACAAATATTATCCTTAATTGCAACGACAGCGCCAAAAAGTTTCCCTGTCTTAGAGCCGCTACGATTTTTTTCATCAAGCGCTCTGGCTCGCTCCAGCGCTTCTGTTTCAAATACTTCCAGGAAGGCATTTAGATGTTGATGAGCACGAATATTTTCTAGATAGCCCTGAACAACTGACTCTACAGAGATAGTGCCCTCTTTGCAATCTTTCTGAATTGAGCGGATAGTTCTGTGATTGCCTGCTTGCATGCCGAGGGAAAGAATTTATTTTTCCTCTTCTTTTTTTTCAGTTTCTTTTGATAAAGGTTTGTTTTTTATTCCCTCTTCAATCTCAGATTTGATGTTGGCCTTAGCAGCGTTAAACTCGCGTATTCCCTGGCCAATGCCCCGCATCAATTCCGGAATTTTTTTACCTCCGAATAGTAAGAGAACAGCCAACACAATTAAAACGATTTCTGTAGTCCCCAGTCCAAACATATATTATTTATTAAGTTATTGCAAAGATAGCATATAATTTATGAACCTGAGTTGCTAAAATTTTAGAGAGATGGATAAGGATGATCTTTGAACTTTTGATTAATGAGCTTAAAGGATAAGTGGGTTTCGAATTTAAATGGGTTTTCATTAAATATTTTGCGAAAGAAAATGAAGAGTATAAGTAAGTAAAGGGTGGTAGTACAGTTTTACTTGCTTTCTGTAGCTTCTTTTTCAATCATTGCTTGCTTGGTTTTGATGCTTTCGCTCACTTTATTGCTAAAAATGACGAAGGCAATAAGCGCCAGGCAAAACACCACCAGCATAAGGTTCGTTGAAGTGTCCGTTTTCATGATATAAAGTTTAGTAAGTGTAACGAAAAAGTTATGCTTTTGTTGCTAAATAAACGTCAAGTCTTATGCCAGTTTTGTCAAATTATCCACATTTTATGTTAAAGTAAAAGCATAAGATAAAATTAGGCTGTGAATGAGATAATTATAAAGGCTTATGAAAAAGTAATCAGTGGAAAACCTGTATATGGGCGAAGAATATCGGGAATGCGAATGCCTTCTTTTTGCTGCATATTTTCCAAAAGAGCGGCTACTATTCTGGGCAGTGCAAGTGCACTTCCATTTAATGTATGGACAAGCCGGTTTCTTTTCTGCGAATCCCTAAAACGCGCCTTCATCCTGTTACTCTGAAAGGTTTCAAAGTTGGAAACTGAGCTTACCTCCAGCCATCGCTGTTGCGCAGCGCTCCAAACTTCAAAATCATAAGTCAGCGCAGAAGCAAAGCTCATATCACCTCCGCATAATTTGACTATCCTGTAAGGAAGCTCGAGCAACACAAGCAGGTGCTCTACATAAGAAACCATTTCTTCCAATGCCTCATAACTTTTTTCAGGATGAACGATTTGAACGATCTCCACTTTATCAAACTGGTGCACGCGATTCAACCCGCGAACGTCTTTGCCATACGAGCCGGCTTCGCGCCTGAAGCATGGGGTATATGCACAGAATTTCAGAGGTAGCTCTTTTTCTTCCAAAATCGTATCCCGAACGATATTGGTTACCGGAACCTCGGCTGTGGGTATAAGATATAGGTTGTCTAGGCCTACAAAGTACATTTGACCTTCCTTATCCGGCAACTGGCCGGTGCCGAATGCTGTATTTTCATTTACCAAATGTGGCGGGATAATTTCCTGATACCCGTTTTCGGTTGCCTTATCCAAGAAGAAAGCGATAAGGGCACGTTGCAGCCTCGCACCCTTTTTTTTATATACAGGAAAGCCGGCACCTGTAAGTTTTGCCCCAAGCTCAAGACTAAACAGATCATATTTTTCTCCTATTTCCCAATGCGGCATAGCATTATCCGGCAATACAGGCTTGTAGCCTCCTTCGCGAACTATGTAGTTGTCCTCAGCACTCTTGCCGGGAGGCACATCGGCATGAGGAAGATTGGGAAGTTTTAAGAGCAATTGATGCTGTTGCTCTTCTATGCGTTGCAATTCTTCTGCTTTTGTTTTGCTTTCTTCTTTGAGTTGAGCAACTTTTTGTTTTTCTGATTCTGCTTCATCTTTTTTGCCTTGTTGTAGCAGTTGGCCAATATTTTTTGCAGCTGCATTCTGTGCAGCCAGCAGGTCATCGTTTTGTTTTTGCAGTTCTCTGCGCTTTTCGTCTAAACGCAGTATTTCATCTATAATGTGGAGTTCAACAAAATTTTTTTTTGACAAACGCTGTTTGACCGCTTGCGGGTCGGTTCTTACAGTAGAAAGCTCAAGCATATTTTTATTTTTCCGATGGGGCTAAAATAAAAAATGGCTCAAAGCGCTTGCGGAGAGGTGTGAATTTAGTTTTCGTTTGCTTTATGAAAGTATTCACATTCTTCAATAAAGTCGTATATGATTTTTATGGTTTGTTCAGGATAAACCATGTGAAAAAGATGCTCCCTGAAAAGATCCTGCTCGCGCTCGTTAGTAACGTCCAGCACGCGCACGTTAGGACCTTCATATAATTCGGGGACATATTTTGCAACACCATCGCGCTCGCTTTTAATGATCAGAACCGGGATGTTGTGTTTGTTAATATTTATTAGGCCTTTTTGATTATCAAAAGCGATAGACTGTTCAAGCGCAGAGTGAGTTTGTATAGCAAATACTTTTGCCGGCAGCCTGTTCAAAGCTTGTTCTATAGGGATGCGGTTTAGATGGGGCAGAGAATCCATTTCGCTCATCAGCTCCAAAATTCTTTTTTTAGAAGCAGACCAAATTTTTTCGCGCATTTCTGAGTCTTTGCTAATGAGCCACTCGGTAAGGTCTATGCTTCTTTTTCTTACTCCGCTTTTAGAATCGAAGGGAATAATAGTGCGCAAAGCCATTAGCAGCGTTTTCAGCCGCAGGCTTTGTTTGGGCGACATTGCAGGAAGTATAACCGTATCTAAAAAGCCTATGAGTGCGTGCTTGGTTTCCAAACCGAAAAAGGGGTTGGCGCCAATACGTCCGCGAAGGTACTTTTTTATGGCCGGAAAATTTTTAAGCTCTCTGTCAATGATAAGGAAATAAATATTCCCCATGGAATGGTCGAAAAGATAAACAGGATGACCTTTGCTACCGAAGTATTCAACAACGGCTTCTATATTTTTAGCAATGTGGTGTGAATATTCAGAAGGAGGGAGGTCGTGCGGTACTGTGCCATAATGCATTGCGGCTGCGATACACCTGTGTGTAGAAATCCCTGCCAATAGCCCATCAAATGAGTTTAATCCTAAAAATCCGTGTACCATTACCAGTACCGGCAGTTTCTCTTTGGCATCGGGATTATAAGGCACAGCGGTATCCACTCTTATTACAGAAGTACCATAAGGAGTTTTTCTTTCAATTTCTACCTGCGGCCAGGTGAGCGCTCTATCGTCTATAAAAACGGTCATGCGCTTGTCCACTTTTTCTATATGCCTTAGAAAACCCGGGCTCTCATTGGGTTTTGCATTAATAGCATAGAGCCATGCCAGTGGCCTGCGCTTGTCTGATTTTGTTGCCAAAAATGCTATGCGCGATGATTTTTTCAGAAAATGCGGAGTCGCTGTCATGATTTTGTCTTTGCGATAATTTACCAGCACAGCAATCTCTTCTGAACGGAAGGCTGATGAATTGCGTTCGATGCCAGCTACTCTGCCTTCGGGGCTGCATGCAAGAAACACATAATCCAGGCCTGCTTTATTTTCTTTTTTCAGAAATGATGCAATCGTGGCATTAAATTCATCCACATAGGTTTCTAAAGATTGACGCTCTATGGAAGACCCCAAAATCTGTGAACGTTTAATGTAACCTGCTTTATACAGTTTCTTTAAAAAAGTTGTGGCATCGGTTCGCCCTTCTACATTTGTCTGAGTACTTAATTTAGAATTTACAAAGGTGTAGATGATGTTTTCCGGATGTATTATTTCATGATAATTTCTGAAAATCAATTCATAAGCGCCAGAAGGCGATTGCCCGTGCGACAACCCGACAATAAATTTTTGCCCTTGTTCCAACACTTTGTTGGCATGTCGTATGAAATCTTTTGCGACTGCTTTATCAAATTCCTCGCGCGTTTTAAAGTATTTCGTATCAGGCGCTACAAAAGGATTTTCCTCGCGTTTTTCAAGAACTTTTTCAAGTGTTGCCCCCAGATGTGTCATAACTATAATTCTTCAAACGGATACGCGATAATAAAATTTTAATATAAAATATCACATTTGTTAATGTTATACGAACTGAAGCGCTGATTTGTTCAATCAAGTACATTCAGTTTTTTTTTCTCAGGTTTGTGTTATGATTTACCGTAGTAAGGCTCCGCTGCGTTTGGGTTTAGCCGGCGGTGGCACAGATGTAAGCCCTTATTCTGATTTATTTGGGGGAGCAATACTGAATGCAACGATTGGCATGTATGCCTATGCAACTATCAAACCAGCCAGCGATCGCAAAATTCGCCTTCACGCTGTTGACAAAAATGAATTCTACACACTGAATGCCGTTAATGAGTTAGAAATAAATGGAAAGTTAGACCTTGCCAAAGGAGTATATAACCGCATTGTGCGCGATTTTGTCAAACAACCCCTTTCCTTTGAACTCACCACTTTTGTAGATGCCCCTCCGGGCAGTGGATTGGGCTCTTCATCTACTCTGGTAGTAGCCATGCTGGGGGCTTTTGTAGAGTGGCTTAAGCTGCCCTTGGGTGAATATGATATTGCGCACCTGGCCTACTCTATAGAACGTGAGGACCTTGCCATGGCAGGTGGCAAACAAGATCAGTATGCCGCTACTTTCGGAGGGGTCAACTACATGGAATTTTATGCTAACGACAAAGTGATAGTCAATCCACTTCGGATAAAAGAAAAATACTTGCACGAGCTGGAAAACAATCTTTTGTTATATTTTACAGAAACCAGCAGATTATCGAGCGATATCATAGAGCGGCAGCGAGAGAATGTGAAGCAGAACAACGAAAAAAGCATTGAGGCTATGCATAGCCTTAAAGAACAAAGCTTGATGATGAAAGAAGCGCTACTCAAAGGGGAAATTGACCGCATAGGTGAAATATTGCACTACGGATGGCAGCACAAAAAAGCCATGGCCAGCGGCATAACCAATCCCATGATAGATGAAATATATGAAGCAGCCCTGAAAGCCGGTGCTACAGGCGGAAAAGTTTCCGGTGCGGGAGGAGGTGGGTTTATGTTGTTTTATGCACCATACAACAACAGATACAGCGTTATTCAGGCTTTGGAGAAGTTTGGTGGGAAGGTAATGCGATACACATTCACACCGCAAGGACTTACAACCTGGAGCATTTGACCGATTGTCTATATCAAAATGTGAAACAGGCGGTTTTTATCATTTGATGTCCAAATAGTAAGGTATATTTGCAACCTGATGAAGAAAGAAAAAGAGCGCGAGCCGTATTGTTCATTTTGCCTACGTAGCAGGTCTGAAACGCAAATTCTGATTTCTGGCGCCGAGGCGCATATATGTGAATTTTGTATCTCCCAGGCACAACATATTATTCAGGAAGAGTTGCTCCCTAAAAGTAAAACCGCCTCACGCCAAACGCTGCTGCCCGGCATAAAGCCCAAAGATATTTTTCAGCATCTTAACCAATATATTATTGGGCAGGAGCAGGCTAAAAAAGTTATTTCCGTAGCCGTTTACAACCACTACAAGCGCATCAACCAGTCGCGCCTGTCTGATGAGGTAGAGATTGAAAAATCCAACATCTTACTTGTAGGAAACACCGGAACCGGAAAAACACTTATCGCTAAAACTATCGCCAAATTTCTCAACGTGCCCTTTGCAATCGCAGATGCCACCGTACTTACCGAAGCAGGATACGTAGGCGAGGATGTGGAAAGCATACTGTCACGTTTACTGCAATCTTGCAACTATGATGTGAGTGCGGCTGAGCGCGGTATAGTGTATATTGATGAAATAGATAAAATAGCACGCAAAGGAGATAATCCTTCTATCACCCGCGATGTGAGCGGTGAAGGCGTACAGCAAGGATTGCTTAAACTTCTTGAGGGCTCAGAGGTATTGGTTCCACCGCAGGGTGGCCGCAAGCATCCCGAGCAAAAGATGGTTAAAATTGACACTACCAACATCTTATTTATCTGTGGCGGAGCCTTCGAAGGCATAGATAAAATCATAGCAGCCAGGTTAAATAAATCCAAGGTTGGATTTAAGAAGAAGGAAGAAAGAGAGAAGATACAGACAGATAATTTTCTTCAGCATATTACCGCGGCAGACCTGAGAACCTTCGGACTGATACCGGAACTTATCGGGCGACTGCCGGTGGTTACTTATCTTCATCCTCTCGATAAAAAAGCATTGCTCGCTATTTTGACGGAGCCTAAAAATGCCATTATTAAGCAGTATAAAAAACTGTTTAAAGCTGAGGGAATCAATTTGAAGTTTGAGCAGGAAGCTCTGGATTTCATCGTAGAGAAGGCTCTGGAGTTGAATCTGGGTGCGCGCGGGCTGCGCAGCATCTGTGAGGCCATTATGAATGAAGCCATGTTTGAGTTGCCGTCGGAAAAAGGAGTGAAAGAATTTGTCGTTACAAGAGATTATGCCCGCAAGCAGTACGAACAAATTCCGGAAACTCATTTAAAAGTGGCATAAAACTTTTAATCCTTTTTAAATTATGAATCCAAACCTTGTGCCTCATCGCAGTAATGTTGCGTCAGAACTTGAGATAGAACGCGCTTTAAGGCCAAGGCAAATTGCAGAGTTTACCGGTCAGCCACAGATTATAGAAAACCTGTTTGTTTTTATAGAGGCTGCTAAAATCCGTGGAGAGGCATTAGACCATGTTTTGCTGCACGGGCCGCCAGGGTTGGGCAAAACCACGCTTTCGCATATCATAGCAAACGAGATGGGCGTGAATATAAAGGTTACTTCCGGCCCTGTACTCGAGAAACCCGGAGATCTTGCCGGCCTGCTTACCAATCTAGAACCTAATGATGTATTGTTTATAGATGAAATACATCGCCTGAGCGCAGTAGTGGAAGAATATCTGTACAGCGCGATGGAAGATTATAAGATAGACATCATGATTGACACAGGGCCAAACGCCCGCTCCGTACAGATTTCGCTCAATCCATTTACCCTAGTGGGGGCTACAACCCGCAGCGGCCTGCTTACTGCCCCTTTGCGTTCGCGCTTCGGGATTACCTGCCGCCTTGAATATTATGATGCGGAGGTACTTAAAAACATTATTATTCGTTCCGCCTCTATCTTACACATTGACATTGAGCCTGATGCAGCATTCGAGATTGCAAAGAGAAGTAGAGGCACACCGCGTATCGCCAATCTTTTGCTTCGAAGGGTCAGGGATTTTGCACAAGTGAAAGGCAAAGGACTCATTACATTAGAGCTTGCCCATTCCTCGCTTAAAGCATTGAATGTGGACGAATACGGCCTGGACGAAATGGATAATAAGATTCTTTCGGCCATAGTAGAAAAGTTTAAAGGAGGGCCGGTTGGCATTAATACACTGGCCACGGCAGTAGGTGAAGAATCCGGCACGATTGAAGAGGTATATGAGCCTTTTCTTATCAAAGAAGGCTTTATAAAACGCACTCCGCGCGGTCGCGAAGCCACGGAGAAAGCTTTTAAACATTTGGGTAAATACCCGCCCGCTTCTTCGCAGGGGTTGTTTGACTAATATTTACAAACAATTGATTTGTATTTGCCACGTATTTTATTCTATAATATTCATTCTATACCGTCAATATTTTAGTAGTTTCTTCTCCGAATTGCGAAATCACCCGAACGGCAATTTTCTGTCCTTGCTTCTTTACCTCAATCGGATGCGAAATGTACCCGTATTCAGATTAAAGAATTCTCATCAAATTCCATTTTTAATGAATTCTAAGAATGCTATAAATATCTTTAACGTTTTCGGGTGAGGGATGCGGAGGGCGCGAGCGGAGCGAGTGGCCGCGACCGCGCTGCGTTTCTTCAGGCTCAGCGACCGGCCAGCGCGGTCGCGGCGGAAGCGACAGCGTACCCCGTAGCAGCCCGGCCTCTGCGGCCTCGACCCTGAGCAAAGCGAAGGCCGAGGCCGCAGAGGACAACCCATGA
>JAVQWQ010000028.1:0-20402 GCA_033578915.1 Chitinophagales bacterium
TAATAAATTTGCACAAACTTTATTCAGTAGTCTGCATTAATTTTTCTTAGCCATGATAATTAAACCACAAAGCAAATGCTTAAATAGCAGAATCAAAAAAGAATGCCCGAACTTTATTACAGGCAGGTAATCAATAGATAAAGATATAATCCGATTTCCCCTAAATTTTAGGAAAAGGATGGCTTAATACAACTTCTTATTCATCACCAAAGCCCGGAAGCTCATCAATAGGAGAGGGGCCGGCAAGTGTTGGAGCTTCTTCCGGTTTGCGGTTTAGTTTGGCTTCTACGCTTAAAGTAGCATGCGGCACTAATTTCAACCGCTCTTTAGGAATAAGTTTACCGGTTACACGGCAGATCCCGTAGGTTTTATTTTCTATACGCACTAAGGCAGCCTCTAAGTTTTTGATATATTGATGCTGGCGAGAAATTTGATTCATTAGGTACTCCATCTCAGTAGTGTCGGATGCTTCTTCGGGATTCCAGCTTTTGTTACCAAGTAAACTTTCGTTATGGTTGTCTAGTGCTTCTTTTAGCGATTTAAGTTCTTCCCGGGCCTGCTCCAGCTTTTTTTCAATCAACTCACGAAACATCTTCAGATCTTCATCGCTATATCTTAGGTTAGGACCCTCAGTCGATGACTCTGCCGAGGCTGAAGAAGCCTGTGAGGATGTATTTGTTTCTGATTGGTTGGTTTCCGGAGTAACTGCAGGCGTAGGGGTATTTTGTTCGTTAATTGGTTGCGCTGTTTGGTTGGTTACCTTTGGAAGTTTTTTTGACACGGCATCTTTAGATACAGCTTTGCTCTTGCTCGCAGTTGACGGTTTAGATGGTTTTTGAGCAGTTTTTTTAGTGGCAGTCGAAGTTATTTTGGATGTTTTTTTCTCTGTAGCTTTTTTAGCGGAGGATGTTTTAGAAGTCGCAGCCTTTGTCTTTGATGTAGCTTTCACACTTTTTTTGGAAGTTACTGCTTTATTTTTAGAAGCAGATGCCGACTTGGTTTTTTTGGCAGGAGCGGCTTTTTTCGCGCTTTTTGCTTTTGATGGTGTAGCTTTTTTGCTTGTAGCTTTAGCTGTAAGTTTTGTTTTCGATGTTTTGGCCTTGCTGCTGCTCGTTTTCTTTACTGCCGAAGCTTTTTTTGCCGATTTTTTATCTGTTTTTTTCGCTGAAGCACTCTTTTTGTTCGCTTTTTTCTTTTCTTTAGCCATATCTAGAAATTTAGATGCAAGATTACGTAAATTCTTTATTACCAAAATAATTGTCATTGGAAAATATTTATG
Source organism: Chitinophagales bacterium (assembly GCA_033578915.1). GTDB lineage: Bacteria > Bacteroidota > Bacteroidia > Chitinophagales > LD1 > UBA7692. The sequence continues at coordinate 1,280 of JAVQWQ010000028.1, forward strand.
CTGCGAATATAAATAATCGCAGATAGAAAGTTCATATTAAAAACCAGCTACTACAAAATTTAATTATCCTTGAAGAGCGTTGCTATGCTTCGCTTTCTGCCTTCTTCTTGGGCGATTTCGCAGTTATTTTCAAGCCATCTTTGTTTTCGTTAATATCTACCCAAAACATATCTCCGGCCTTGGCATTTGATTTCAAAATCTCTTCTGCTAAAGGATCTTCTAGATATTTCTGTATTGCGCGATGTAATGGCCTTGCCCCATATGCAGGATCATAACCTTTTTCAGAAAGGAAATCTTTGGCAGCATCGGTCAATTTCAATTCGAAGCCAAGGTCCCCGAGCCTTTTCACAATATCTTTCAGCGCTATGTCTATGATTTTGTAGATGCTCTCTTTTTCTAAGCTGTTAAATATAATCACATCGTCTATCCGGTTCAGAAACTCCGGAGAGAACGTTCTCTTAAGCGCTTTAGTTATAACATTTTTAGCGTGCTCATCGCTTTGTTCTGTTTTAGCCTTAGTAGCAAATCCTACACCCGCTCCAAAATCTTTCAGGTCGCGTGCGCCAATATTGGAAGTCATGATGATGAGCGTATTTTTGAAGTCAACTTTTCTGCCTAAGGAATCGGTGAGCATTCCATCGTCAAATACCTGCAACAAAATATTGAAGACATCCGGATGTGCTTTTTCTATTTCATCTAAAAGTACCACAGAATAAGGTTTTCTGCGCACCTTTTCAGTGAGTTGGCCGCCTTCTTCATAACCAACATATCCCGGAGGAGCGCCAATTAATCTGCTTACACTGAATTTTTCCATGTATTCACTCATATCTATACGTATGAGCGCATCTTCACTATCAAACAAGTATCGGGCTATTGCTTTTGCTAATTCGGTTTTTCCTACTCCGGTTGGCCCCAGAAAGATGAATGTACCAATTGGTTTTTTGGGATCTTTCAATCCCACTCGGTTGCGTTGAATTGCTTTGGTAACCTTTGTAATCGCTTCATCTTGCCCAATCACATAACCTTTTAAGTCGTTAGCCATATTCAGCAGCTTAGCGCTCTCGCTTTGTGCTACTTTATTCACAGGGATACCGGTCATCATAGCAACAACTTCTGCGATATCTTCTTCGTTAACCGGATATCGCTTGGTTTTTGATTCTTCATCCCATTGTAACTTCGCGCGTTCCAGTTCCTCTAACAATCTTTTTTCGGTGTCGCGCAGTTTTGCCGCTTCTTCGTATCGCTGACTTTTTACTACCAGATTTTTTTCGTTTTTAATTTCCTCTATTTGCTTTTCAAGGTCGAGAATATTCTTGGGAACATGGATGTTTTTTAGATGTACTCGCGCTCCAACCTCGTCCATCACATCTATTGCTTTATCGGGCAAAAAACGATCTGTAATATACCTTGTACTTAGTTTTACACAGGCTTCGACGGCTTCTTTTGAATAAATTACATTATGATAATCTTCGTATTTCGATTTGATATTGTTGAGTATTTGTATAGTCTCTTCCGGTGAAGGAGGATCTACCATCACTCTTTGGAATCGCCGGTCTAAGGCGCCATCTTTTTCGATATATTGGCGATATTCATCCAGGGTAGATGCACCAATACATTGCAACTCGCCTCGTGCCAAGGCCGGTTTGAAGATATTAGAAGCATCCAGCGATCCGGTTGCACCGCCGGCCCCTACTATTGTATGAATTTCATCAATAAACAAAATCACATCGCGGTTTTTCTCCAGTTCATTCATAATGGCTTTCATTCTTTCTTCGAATTGCCCGCGATATTTGGTTCCGGCCACCAAAGCGGCAAGATCGAGCATCACAATCCTTTTACCAAAGAGAACTCTGCTCACTTTCTTTTGTACAATCCTAAGGGCTAAGCCTTCTACAATAGCTGTCTTGCCAACTCCTGGTTCGCCTATGAGTATAGGGTTGTTTTTCTTTCTGCGCGATAAGATCTGAGAAACTCTTTCTATCTCACTTTCACGCCCTACGATGGGGTCAATACTGCCTTCTTCTGCGAGATGTGTAATATCTCTGCCAAAATTATCCAATACCGGAGTTTTTGATTTTATATTTCCCTGCTTACCGCGCTGCGGTGGTTGACTATAGGAGCGGGAACGTTCATCATCATAATCTTCATCGGCTGGGTCGTTGGGTGCTTCCATTTTGGGAGAAACGTCTTCAAAATAAATTTCGTTGGCCAGCAGATTTTCTACTTCGTTTTTGAAGCTTGCATAATCTACGAAATTCTTCATCAAAATACCTGATACGATGTTATCTTTATTCTTAAGTATAGAAAGCAGTAAATGCTCTGTCCCTATCACATCGCTTTTCATCTGCTTGGCCTCTAAAACGGTAATCTTTAAAACTCTTTCGGCTTGTTTGGTAAGTGGAATAGAATTTGGATTGAATACGCCTTTTGCTGTTTTATCTTTTATAGAATCCTCTACTTCCTTGCGTAATTTTACAGGATCTATATTAAGGTTAATGAGTGCGCGTATAGCTATACCGCCTCCATCGCGGATCAGTCCGAGCATCAGATGTTCGATTCCTATAAAATCGTGATTAAGGCGTAATGCTTCTTCGCGGCTGTATCCGATTACTTCTTTAACCTTTGGCGAAAACCTAGCTTCCATTCCGTATTTTCTCTTTTTAATTAGACGTTTTTTGCCTTACTATGGTTCACGAATGAACTGATTTTTTGACAAACACGCAAATTAGCAATCTTTCTGCATAAAAAAGAAAGTCACACTACGTTGTTTAACTAGATTTTTTTTGCTACATATTTTTGCCTGCTTTCTTGACGATTTGGCCGGGCAGTTGTATATTAGTAAATAAATAATGATTTTTGTAAAAATAAACTCTCGCCAATGAAGTTGACATTAGATAAAAGGGAACGGCTTTGTCATGTCCGTTTACATGAAGAAAAGCTGTTAAGCGCTCTGGCGCCCCAGCTCAAGAGCGAGTTAGTATATTTGAATACTGAAGGTTATAGAAATATTATACTCGATTTAAGTGAAGTTCAATATATAGATTCATCGGGCTTAAGTGCCTTACTCGTTGGCAATCGCCTTTGCAAAGAATCAAATGGTACGTTTGTTCTTACTGGTCTAAATCCACAAGTAGCTAAGCTCATTAAAATTTCTCAATTAGAACCTATACTCAATATTGTTCCGACAGTAAGTGAGTCGGTAGATTACGTGATGATGGAGGAGCTCGACCGCGACCTTCGAGGCTAATGGTTAAAGATTTTCGAGGTATTCATTAGTGCAATTCGAAGTAACTATTCTGGGAAGTAACGGAGCTGTGCCGGCTTATGACCGATATCCATCGTGTCAGGTAATTCATTACGATGGCAAAGTTTACATGGTGGATTGTGGCGAAGGGGCTCAATTCCAGATGAATCGTTATAATATAAAGCGAGGCCGTCTTGATAATATTTTTATCTCTCACCTTCATGGCGATCATTTCTTTGGTTTAATGGGATTATTAACCACATTTAATCTAAATGGAAGAACCCATCCTCTTCACATATACGGGCCACAAGGCCTTGGAGAAATTATAGATACCCAATTAAAGTGGAGCAGAACACTGCTTAAATATGAGGTGTTTTACCATCCTCTAAAAGCAGACGTACCAAGGCTAATTTATGAAGATGAATATCTGGAAGTAGAAACTATTATTCTGAAACACCGTCTCCCAACCACCGGATTTCTCTTTAAAGAAAAAAAACAAACACTTAATATCAGGCGAGATAAAATAGAACAATATAATTTATCCATAGAAACGATCTTAAAAATTAAGGCGGGAGAAAATCTTGTACTTGAGGACGGAACTATCATTCCAAATGAGGAGTTGACTTATCAGCGCCGTGCGCCAAGAAGCTATGCTTATTGTGCAGATACACAATACAACGAGGAGATGTTGCCACAGATAACAGGAGTGGATCTGCTTTATCACGAAGCAACATTTACACACGATCAACTTCAGCGTGCTGAAGAAACCATGCACTGCACTGCAAAACAAGCAGCCATGATAGCAGAAAAAGCCAATGTGAAGCAGTTGCTCATTGGCCATTTCTCTTCAAGGTACGAAGATTTGAATGTGCTTTTAGAGGAAGCGCGTCAGAATTTTGAGAGCACATTTTTAGCTATAGAAGGCAATACTTATCCTGTGGGCCTAAACTAAATATTTCATACTGTGTTTTATCGAGTGATGATCTTTTTTTCGATTGTTTTTTTGATGATGTTCTATTCAGTGTATCCACAGCAATATAGCGGTGATACGAATAATACATCATTTTCTGCATCTTTGGTTCAACCAAATTCTTTGGTATTCTTTGTAATTGGCGATTGGGGCAGAAAAGGAAAATATTTTCAGAAAGATGTGGCAGCCGCCATGAACCACTGTGCCTCCATTGTCAAACCTGCTTTTATAGTATCTACCGGAGACAATTTTTACACTTTTGGAGTACGTGGTGTGAACGACAAGCACTGGAAGAAATCGTTTGAAAATGTATATAACGGAAAATATATTTCAGATGTTCCTTGGTATGTTTGCCTTGGAAACCACGATTATTATGGCAAGGAAGCATCTCAAATAGAATACAGTAAAATAAACAAACGTTGGATTCTTCCTGACTACTTCTTCGCAGTAAAAAATTATACTCCCGATTCTGCCGCAGTTGCAATGTTGTTTTTGAATACTCAAATTATGCTTAAGGATTTCTCTTCAAGCCAAAGACAGCTTACGTGGGCAGACAGTATTCTTAAAAACGATTACGCAAGATGGAAACTTGTATTCGGCCATCATCCTGTTTATTCCTCTAATCCCATGCATGGAGATAACCATGTATTGATTGAAAAATTAAAACCAGTGCTGGAGAGCAACTTTGTACATGCTTATTTCAGCGGCCACGACCACGACCTGCAGCACCAAAAGCCAGAGGGAAGCATAACTGAATATTTTATATCGGGCGCGGGTTCGAAAATACGGCCTTCATACATTAACGAGAACACGAAGTTTGCAATCAGCAAAGCCGGTTTTGCGATTGTGGCAGTAAATAAAAACACTCTTCAGTTGTGGTTCGTGGATAAGGATGCAAAGATTCTTTATTCTTTTTCGATTAAGTAATTTCTGTAACGATTTAGCTAATCCCTAAAAAACGCAACGCCCGACAGAATATGTCAGGCGTCTCCGGCCACAGCCGGACCTTAGCTTGTATTTCAAGCTAAGGGGTTTAGGGATAAGCTAGGTATTAGTCCCAGAAGGCATAACCGTTTTCTTCAATGAGCTTATCGGCTACCGCCCTGCGAATGGCTTTAGTGTTTATGATATCATATTTGGTAAATCGCTTGAGCCCCATTAGCATCATACGCAGTTCATCTCCGCTTGCAAAAGCTGCAAGTGCCTGGCGGCCATTTACGTAAATTCTGTCCATAGCATCGAAGAAGTAACATTTAACCATATCTACATACAACCTGCTGGCTTCAAGTCCATGTAGATTCACAAGTTTTTCGGCGCGCAACATAGCGCTTTCCATTACAAGAATATCAGCCAACACATCAGCGGCATGAATAAGTATCTCTTGTTCTTCTTCCAGTTTTTGCATTAGTTTTTGCACTGCGCTTCCTGCAACAAGAAGGAAAGCTTTTTTAGCATTTTTCAGCGCTCTCTTTTCAGCGGCAAATATGTCGTCTGAATTATCGGAGGATCCAAAATCGGGTACGCTCATCAGCTCTTTTTGAACTGCAAGGCCGGGAGTCATCAGATCTAACTTGCCTTTCATGGCAAACTTCAACAGTGCATCAATAGAAAGCATGCGGTTGATTTCGTTGGTGCCTTCAAAAATTCGATTTATGCGGCTGTCGCGATATGCGCGTGCCATAGGATATTCTTCGCTGAAGCCATAACCTCCGTGGATTTGAAGCGCTTCATCAACAACATAATCAAGCGTTTCGGAACCAATTACTTTCAGTAGCGCACATTCAATTTGATATTCTTCTGCTCCTCCGGTTAGGTATTCTGTCATAGATTTACCGGAGGCTTTCAGTTCATGTTCTTTTTGGTTTATCAGGTCGCATACACGATAGGAGGCAGATTCCGCAGCCCAGGTGCGGATGGCCATTTCACCAAGTTTTTGCTTGATGGCTCCGAATGAGGAAATAGGCCTTTTGAATTGCTGGCGTTCGTTGGCATAGCGAACAGCCTGTGTAATAGCTCTTTTGGCGCCCCCTAGTACCCCGTTACACAGCTTATAGCGGCCTATGTTTAATATTTGGAAGGCTATTTTGTGCCCTTTGCCGATTTCTCCAAGAAGGTTTTCAACCGGAACTTTTACATTGTTGAAAAATACTTGGCGAGTGGATGATGACTTTATGCCCATTTTTTTCTCCTCAGCGCCAACGCTCACGCCTTCGTAGTTTCTCTCAACAATAAATGCAGTAAACTTTTTATCATCTCCGTCAATTTTTGCGAATACGATGAAAACATCTGCGAATCCGGCGTTGGTAATCCACATTTTTTGACCATTGAGGATGTAATACTTTCCGTCTTCGCTTAATACAGCTTTAGTGCGCGCGCCCAATGCATCAGAGCCGCTCCATGGCTCTGTAAGGCAGTACGCTGCTTTCAATTCGCCGGTGGCCAGTTTAGGTAAATATTTTGAGCGTTGCTCCTCGGTACCATAATATATGATGGGACATGTTCCGATACCTGTATGAGCGCCTATAGCAACACTCATTCCGTGCCCCCATCCTAGAATTTCTGTTACATAGGAGTATGTTGTGAGGTCTTTGCCTTCACCTCCATATTCTTTGGGAATATGCAGGGCTAGCAAGCCCAATTCGCCTGCCTTGTTTAACACCTCTACTCCTTTCATAGGGTCTTTGTCGAATTCATCCAAATACGGGTCAATTTCTTTTGTGATGAATTCTTTGGTCATGTCGCGCATCATTTGTTGCTCTTCGTTGATTTGTTCGGGGATGTAAACATCTTCCCATGAACTTTCACGGATAATAAATTCTCCGCCTTTTAAAATTTGTTTTTTTTCTGTTGTGGTGGACATAGATTTATCTTTTGCAGGTTAAAAAACAATTAGTAAAACGATTTACGAAGGTAAATGTTTCTTTTTACCAAACAACCGTTTGGTAAAAAAAATTAACCGAAGAAATGGCCGCTATTTTTAAATAGTTATAAGATGAAATGTAACTAAAGTGTCTGTTGTAGGAAAATATGTTGGTTTTTTTTGCTTTAAATAAATTGTACTTTATGAATTTCATCAAAAATCTTTTTGGTACTAACAAGAATGATGAAAAAGAATCCTTAGTGGAGATTTTAAAAAAGGGCGCCACACTGGTGGATGTTCGAACCGAAGCAGAATTTGCCTCTGGTAGCGTAAATGGAGCGATAAATATTCCCTTAGATAAGCTTCATCTAAACATTGCAAAATTGAAAAATAAAGACAACATTATCCTGTTTTGCAGAAGTGGCAACCGAAGCGAACAAGCCAAAAGAATACTTCAATCACATGGCTTTAAAAATGTTATTAATGGAGGATCTTGGATGGATGTAGCCAGATACGTTAATTAGCATCTGCTTAAGAAATTTAAAGAAGTATATCTGCGTACCATGTAAGAGGTAAAAATCGATTTTCTATCTCAAAAAATATAATGTTTAAAAGAGTATTGGAAACAAGGACTGAATTGGAAGATAAACAGCTGATGCCTAATTTAAATCAAAAAGACTTGAATAGTTTTACTGCAATATCCGGATAGTCTGTGATGATTCCATCGCATCCTATCTTTTTCATCTTTTTCATTTCGTAGGTTTTATTCACAGTCCATGGTATAATTTTCATGGAATTCTTGTGGCATATACGCACAGTTTTTCGGTTTACAAGCCGATAATTAGGACTGTAAATGGCCGGATTATATCCTAACTTTTTGATATTTTTTCGGACACTTTGAGGATTAGATACCAATAAAGATTGTTTAAGGTAACAATTTATTTCCTTCATTGCTCTTAATGCTCTGATATCAAAAGACTGAATGATACTTCTGTCTATTAAGTTTTTTTCTTGCAGCACATTATATACCAACTCCGCAAAAGTTTGAGGAGCTGGATGATATTTATTATCGCCATCCGGTGTGCTTTTAATTTCTATATTGTACACCGGCATAGGCAAATTATTTATCCTGGCTAAGTTCTCTGCACTGTCTATCACTTCGCTCAAAAGAGGTTTATATGCTTTGTAAGAGACTTGCTGGCGAAACAGTGGATGAGGTTTGGAGCCACAATCTATTTTTTTTAATTCATCATATGTCATTTGAAAAATGTTCCATTTTTCGGGGTCATCTTTGTCTATTGTGCATATCGTGGCGCTCACCCATGGTTCATGGCTTAGTACCACCTGGCTATCTTTAGTAATCACTACATCCATTTCGAGCGTATATACACCTAACCGCAACGTTTCCAAAAAACCTCGGGTAGTATTTTCAGGATACAAACCTCTGGCTCCTCTGTGTCCCTGAATATCAAAAGATTGACATAAGGCATTTTGCAATATGCCTGCAATAAGTGTAAATAAGAGTATAAAAACCTTTTCGAGATGATGAGCTTTAAAGCTTAATCTTTCTGAAATATTCATCATCAAAAGAATAATACAAATCAGGCCGGATAGGCTGCGACTTTGTTTTGCTCTTCTTCATTAGTTTCGGAGGGTTTCGATTCAGCTTCTTCGTTCTTATCGAATGGCCTTTTGCCGATTAATCTTTCAAGATCGTCTTTAAATATTACTTCTTTCTGAAGAAGTTCCTGAGCAACCAGTTCCATTTCTTTTCGCTTTTCGATCAAAAGCTTCTGAGCGCGCTCAAACTGCTGTTCAATAATTTTTCTTACTTCCTCATCAATGAGCTTTGCAGTTTCATCAGAATACGGTTTTACAAACCCACCGCTTTGTTGCATCATATCATAGAAACTTACGTTTCCGACTTTTTCATTCATTCCGAAGATACTCACCATAGCATATGCAATTCGTGTTACGTGATCAAGATCGTTTTGCGCTCCGGTAGATATTTTTCCGAAAACTATTTTCTCTGCTGCTCTGCCTCCTAAAGTCATACACATGCGGTCGAGCATTTCTTCAGTGGTTTCAATATATTTTTCTTTAGGGAGATACTGGGCGTATCCAAGTGCTGCTACCCCTCTGGGTACAATAGAAACTTTTACCAGGGGATGAGCATGCTCAAGGAACCAACCACAAATAGCGTGTCCTGCTTCATGATAAGCAATAATTTTTTTCTCTTCCGGAGATATGAGTTTATTTTTCTTTTCCAGACCACCAATGGTTCGATCAATAGCATCGCTGAAATCTTCCATTTCCACCTGCTTTTTATCTTTTCTGGCAGCAATTAATGCGGCTTCGTTACATATATTGGCAATATCTGCGCCTGCAAATCCGGGCGTCATCGCTGCCAGCTTATGCGGGTCAACTTCAGGAGCTATTTTGATGTTCTTAAGATGAACTTTAAAGATTTGTTCTCTTCCTTTTAAATCTGGTTTGTCAATGCTGATTACCCTATCGAAGCGGCCGGGACGCAATAGCGCTGAATCGAGAATATCCTGACGATTTGTAGCAGCAATGATAATAACCCCTTTTTCGCTGCTAAAACCATCCATTTCAACCAGTAATTGGTTGAGGGTGTTTTCTCGCTCATCGTTGCTGTTGATGAGATTTTTTCCCCTTGCTCTGCCTATAGCATCAATTTCGTCAATAAATATGATACATGGCGCTTTTTCTCTAGCCTGGCGAAACAAATCGCGAACTCGCGAAGCGCCAACGCCTACAAACATTTCTACAAAATCAGAGCCACTGATGGAGAAAAAAGGCACTTTGGCTTCGCCTGCGACAGCTTTGGCAATAAGTGTTTTGCCGGTTCCCGGAGGGCCTACCAGTAGCGCTCCTTTAGGAATCTTTCCTCCCAGCGCTGCATACTTTTGCGGGTTTTTCAAAAAGTTTACAATCTCCTGCACCTCCAGCTTTGCCTCGTCCAGTCCTGCGACATCATCAAAGGTTACATTAATTTTCTCATCTTTATCGAATAATACTGCTTTAGACCGTCCTATATTAAATATCTGGCCTCCTGGACCACCCATGCCGCCGGAAACCCTGCGCATTATAAATAGCCATGCTCCTATGAATAACAAAACGGGAACTGCCCAACTTAAAACATCGCGCAGCCAATCGTTTCGGGTTTGGTATTGAATGTTTACCGGATTTAATTCTGGGTGTTCTTTATAAAAATCGTTTATAAAACGGTCGAAAGCATCGTTTGACGCCACTGACAAGAAAAAGTGCGGGCCGCGGTTAATCATGCCGAAACGCGTACGTGAAATATTCTGATATTCAGGCTTTGCAAGTACTGTGTCTCTCAGATATACTTCTGCAATCTCTTTGTTGATAACAACAATTTTTTCTACCTCATTCTGCATCAGCATTTTCCTGAGGTTAGACTGTGAGGTTTCTGCCACACGGTTTTGAAAATAATTCAAGTTGAGAGAGAAAAGTATAAATACTCCCAACAGGATATACACCCATAAATAATTAAATTTCGGCTCGTCTGGACGCTTGTACCGGTTCTGTTTATTAAAGTCTTGATTCAAATCTTCTCTTTTTGTATTATTTTCCATGCACCGTATTTATTTAAATATACTACGCTAAAACCAAATATTTAACAATACGCTTTTAATTTTAGTTTTTTTGAGGTTTATCTCTGTGTTGTACACGTTTTGCATCATGCCATAATTCCTCTAGTTGATAAAAGTCTCTTTTATCGCGATGAAAAATATGTACCAGTGTATCAGAAAAATCAATAATAATCCATTCAGAATTTTTGACTCCTTCTTTTCGGTTTGGCTTAATCCCTTGCTCAGTAGTTTTTTCTTCTACATTGTCGGCCAAAGCTTTTACCTGTGTTGTAGAATCGCCATGAGCAATAATAAAAAAATCAGCCGGACGGTCATTCAAAGACCTAAGATCTAAGGTTAACACTTCTTTGCCTTTCTTATCTAATAGTGCGTTGACGATAATTTTACGCAACTTTGTCGAAGCGATAGAGTTAGTTTTCTTTTTTATCAAACAAAAATGATTTATTCAAAAGAATACATAACAAAAATAAAAACAATGTGCTACTATGGCAACTATACCACTCTTTTCGGGCGTAAATATAATTGAGCTGGATGAAACTACTTCTACCAACGATTATGCCAAACAATTAATTGAAAATGAAAAGCCTTTAGAAGGCACAGTTATAATAGCCAAGCATCAAACTAAAGGACGCGGGCAGAAAGGAAATTTTTGGCTGAGTGAGCCGGGAAGCAATCTGACATGCAGTTATATTTTTTATCCTGTATTTCTTTCGGCTGATAAAAGTTTCTTTTTAAATGTAGCTGTGAGCCTGGCTGTAAAAGAAGTTTGCGAGGTATTTTTAGAGGACGAGGTAAAAATAAAATGGCCAAATGACATCTATTATCAAAATAAAAAAATTGCCGGTATTTTGATAGAAAATACTGTTAGTGGCGCCACCGTAATTACTTCTATTGTAGGCATAGGTATAAACGTAAACCAAACAAAGTTTGAACTATCCTTACCCAACCCTGCTTCTTTAAAATATTTCATCAGTGAGGATATTCCTATTGAGAAAGTTCTTCAAACACTTAACATTTACATAGAAAAATATTATTTGCAACTTAGGCAGCAACATTTTCATTTTTTGCAACGCGCTTACACAGAAGCACTATTTAGATATAATCAAACTGCTTATTTTAAAAAAGGTGATAATATTTTTAAAGGCGAAATTGTAGGAATTTCTAAAGACGGTAAAATAATTATTCAGAGCCAGGGAAAAGAAATGCGCTTTAGCATTCAGGAGATTCAGTTTGTGCTTGATTAAATTGTTGCAAGTTTCTACGATGAAGGAGTATTTGTCGTTAGTCTTCAAACTTCATGTTGAGAATTGTAGTGTAAGCTCAGCGATATTTTTCTCGACTTTTCTTTGATTCGTTTAAAATAATCAGAAAATTCAACATGAAATCTTTAAGTCCGGAATATTTGATAAACTTTACCTTTCAGGTACTTCAGAAAGCCGGGGCAATTGCTATGCAAAAGTTTGGTGAAACTCATCAGCAGGTTGAAAAAGAATCTTTTCGCAGCATTGTAACCGAAGCCGACAAAGAGGTTGAAACCTTTATAACAGAAAAAATTTTGCGCACCTTTCCGGGGCATGGAATAATAGGAGAGGAAGCCGGTTCGAAGATGGCTGATGCAGAATATATATGGGTAATTGATCCCATTGACGGGACAAGTTACTACGCGCGGGGAATGACTAATTTTGCTGTATCCCTTGCTTTGTTGCACAACAATCAGGTAATATTGGGCGGGGTAGAAATACCTTATTACCGCGAAACCTTTTACGCGTTTACCGGTATGGGGGCATATAGGAATCGCCATCGTATTAGAGTATCTAACGTCAATAAGCTCGAAGAGGCCACAGTAACGCTTAGCCATAGTTACCTTGCAATGGCAAAATACCATTTGCAGGCTCAGCATGTTTTGCAAAATTCCCGTGCTATCAGAGGCGGAGGCGCTTGTGCGCAGGAATTGTGTTTACTGGCTTGCGGAAAAATTGATGCCATGGCGGCAGCTCAGCAATCCAGTTGGGACTACCTCGCCGGAAAGCTGCTTGTAGAAGAAGCCGGAGGTAAATTTTTGTCCACCGACGGCTCTACGTTTCAGATTAGAGCATCATTACTTCATCAGGCAGATTTTATTGCTACCAATGGATTAATTGTCTTGCCTACATTATAAATAATGCAAATTACCGGATTCACTTTTGTGAGAAATGCGGAGCGGCTCTATTATCCCGTAAAAGAAAGCATACTGTCCATACTTCCCCTGGTGGATAAATTTATCGTTGCACTGGGTAATAGCGATGATAACACAGAAGCATTAATCAGAAGTATTAACTCCGAAAAAATTGAAATTTTTCATCGAACATGGGATGAGCGTGCTTTTGTGGAGGGAAAAATTTTTGCCGATGAAACGAACTTCGCTCTGCGCCAATGCACAGGCGACTGGTGCTTTTATCTTCAGGCAGATGAAGTAGTTCATGAAAACGATCTTGATACCATCTACCGGTATTGCTACAAAAACCTTGAAAATTTTACTGTTGAAGGTTTTTTACTGAATTATTATCATTTCTGGGGAGATTATGAGCATTATCTGCCTTTTCACGGCTGGTACAAAAGAGAAATCCGAATAGTGCGAAATTCCCCTGATATTGTATCTTATAAGGATGCTCAGTCTTTCAGAAAAACAAATCATGAAAAACTTAGGGTTAGACAGATTCCGGCCTATGTCTATCATTATGGCTGGGTTCGGCCCCCTCATTTAATGCAGATAAAGAAAAAAGAGCAGGATTCTATGTACCATGGATGCGAAGAAGCAGACCGAATGCACCTAGGACGTAGTGTTTTATTCAATTATGGAAATATGAAAAAAATACCCGTTTTTAAAGGCACGCATCCTCACGTAATGAAGGATTTCATCCGAAAATTTCATTGGGGAGAAAGGTTGCAAAACTCTAATCAAACACTTTTAAGGCCCAAAATGAAGCATGAAAAAATAAAATACCGCATTCTTTCATGGTTTGAAAATACTTTTCTGGGCGGCCGTGAATTGTTTGGTTACCGGAACTGGAAGGAGGTGTGAAAAGTATTAAAGTTATAAATTATATGTTTGAATATGTTTTTCAAATTGTATTTTTGGAGTTGCTAACCGACCCTTACCATGAATATTCGTTTATCAAAAGAAGTTTTAATTGTATCCCGCCCCAACGCGGAGGAACCTATTAAAATAAGTTATGATTTGCTACGGAAAGCAGTTCTTACCCTGCGCGCGTTGAATCATAAACTTAGAAAAGACATTCTCGAATTTATTGAAAGTAAAGGCAGAGCTACCGTAACAGAAATTTATGTAAAGTTACGGCTCGAGCAATCTGTTGCCTCTCAACACCTCGCCATACTGCGAAGGGCGAAAATTGTGGAAACAGAGCGCGAAGGAAAATTTGTATATTACAAACTCAACAAGGCAAAGATAAGCGAGTTGTCGCAGCTCATCGCCGAAATAGCCAAGGAGTAAATTCTTTTGATTAAGTAAGCATGCAACATATTATTAAGTCAGAATCAACTACGGATTCTTAGGAAATCTTTTATATCTAAAAATGGCCACATTACGCTTCGTGTATGTGTTGCTGCAATCTCTATAGCATGTAAAACCAGATGAGCCTATGATGTAGAAAAGATTTATAAAACTTAATTATTAGGTTCATTATTTACGTTGAGTTTGTTGTTTTGAAAACTGGCAGTCAATCTAAAATGTTCGGAAACATTACCCTTGCACCACCGCTCTAGAAAAGGCTTCTCCAGGCGGTATTCACGGTATTCATCCGGAGCCATAACGGGAATACCGGATATTATAGGATAAACTCTCAAACAATACTCACAGGTTAAATATCCTTCAATAATATTTCCGTTTAAATCTTTGGAAATTGTTGTTAGCGTAAGTTCAGATTTATCAAACGGGCAGCAGAGTTTTTTAATTGTTTCCGGACTCATATTTCAGATTTAATTGATGCTTGTATAATTGCAGTTGTTGTAATGTTTCATTTGTGTTCATGATTCCGGAGATGACAGCTATCCCATAATATGGCAAATCTTTTAAAGAACTGAGGTTGTTTGGGTTTATGCCTCCGGCAAGAAAGACAGGAATATTAGCTATTGCAGATGCTTTGCGCACGGTTTCAAAATTTACTAACTCACAGCTACCAGCAGAAGAAGAAGGAAACATCGAGCAAAATGATATGTAATCAACTTTATTGATTTTCGCCCATTCCACCACGCTTAAGTCATTTCCACAAGTTATTCCTACAAGAAATTTTTTTCCAATCTTTTTTCTGATATCGTCTAGATTTTCAATGGGCGCATCAAAATGAATTCCATCCAAATTACATTCACGCAAAAGCTCCCAACGATTATTAATAAATACGGGTTTGTTTTGCTTATGGCTAATGTTGATGATTTTATTGACTAATTCATACACACTATTTTCGTCTTTAAAATGATCCCATATCTGCACGGCAGACGTAATTTCGTCCTGAACTACTAACTCAAGCTTTTGAAGCAAGCTGGCAGCTTCCATCGAAGGATCAACAATAACATATAACCCTTTTTTTATTTCCATCCCTTTTCCAAAGCTTTAAAATAGGCAAACCAATATGGATCTTCCACGAGGTATTGAAGATTTTCTTCTTTACCATTCTCAATTATGAGAAGACCCTCTTCTTTGCGCACAAGTTTCCCAACTATACTGCACGGAATATTGTTGGCACTCAGATGATTGGCCACTTCTTCAGTTGCGTTTTCATCACAAGCTATTATCATAGAACCTGCTCCTACGCAATATCTTGGGTCTAATTCGAATATCCGGCATACAGCACGCTGAACTTCTCCTATTGGCAATGCATCATTGTAAATTAAAACACCACAATCTGAGGCGACAGCAAGCTCGTAAATAGCTCCTAGCACACCCCCTTCTGTTACATCGTGCATAGCAGAGATTACGTTGCGCTCTTGAATAGCGCTCACGGCAAGCAATGCATCTTTCAACGAAGATGAATGATAAAATGTTTCACAAGCTTTTTGATAAATTTCTGTTCCTGCCTTTGATTTTACTGTTTCAGGAAAACTCATAGCAAGAATAGCAACAGAGGAAAGCGCACAGGTTTTTGTTACCAGTAATGAATTCCCTGGTTTGGCGTAGGAAGAAAGCAACAACTTGTCTTTTGGTGCTACCGTAATCAAAGTGCCACCTCCCGCTATCGTTGAATTTTGTCCTTCAATAAATCCGGTGTGGCCTCCGGTGATTGCAACTCCGACTTCTTTACAAAATTGATGGATAAACTCCCAATAAGTTTTGAAATTTTCTGTAGAGAATGAAGATGGAAGATTTAGTACAAACTGACCGTACATCGGTGCGAATCCCGTTGTTGCGATATCATTTACCATCAGGTGAACAGATAACCATGCCGATTCGCGCAATCCCAACGAAGGGATGAGCGAAAGCGGGTCGCTCGTCATAGCTAAAGCTAAACCATTTTGTAAGTCAACAATTGATACATCTACTCCGAACGCCGGACCAGCGACAACTTCCGGACGTGCTAACCCATATTTTCCTTGTATGGTGTGGCCAAAAATTTCATGCTCTATTTTACCTAGTTTTCTTTTCATCACAATACATCATTAAAGCGTACATATAAGCCAAAGAAATCTCCGAATGGTAAACTCCATTGCTGAACAGGGAACCATCTCGGCAGCCCTGTACAAGTCCATTCTATGGTATATTCCCTGCCTTCGAGAGCTGTATTAATAATATCAGTCAGCATAGCAGGTGAGTAAAAAGTTGCCGTTTCATAGAAAGGATTTTTTCCAAAAAATTGTTGCACTCTTCTTCGTACAACTTTTGCGGAATAACGATTCATCATGCCCATGGCTATACCGTATCTTGCTACCCTTGCTGCTTCTTCAATAACCTTCAAAGGTTTTTGGTAATACTCAAAAGTTGTAATAAATGCCACAACATCAAAAGTATTGTCTTTAAAAGGCAAAAAATGAGAATCTGCCATAACAAGGTCGCCATCAAATAAATGTTTGGCTTGCGATAACATAAGAGGAGATATATCTCCACCGGTTGCTTCAATACCTATATCTTTCCACCAACGGGTAAAGCGCCCCGTTCCGCAGCCAAATTCCAGCAATGTTTTCACTCGCTTATCTTTCGAAACCAGATATTCCATAACCCTTTTTTGCCATATTTCTGCTCTTTTATACCGGCCTTCATACCATTGTTCATAGGTATCTGTGTATTCTCGATTAAAAAACCATTCTTTTCTTCCTTGCCAGCTTGAATATTGTTTGGGAATCAGATAAGGCTCATATTCTTTTAATTCCATGATATAACTGTGTTTTATAAGTTTTAGGCTAATGATTTAGCTTCCTTTAAGGACTGCCCCGTTTTTGAAATACAAATGATTTATTTCCAAAGTTTTTATTTATAAACTCATTTAGCAGGACAAATTTATCTTCATTACATAACATATTGAGTGCGGCTATCTGATAAAATTTGCTTGATTATTCGAAAAATTTAAAAAAACAAACTTATCAACCATAAACTCGCTGCAGCAGTTCATCAATTTTAGTTCATTTAATTATGCTAAAAAAAATTTCTCATGTAGCTCACCTCCGTGCGCATATATACATGCACCTTTCTGTTTTATTATGGGGATTGACAGGAGTTTTGGGACGTGGAATTTCTCTAAGAGAAGGTGCCTTAGTATGGTGGAGGTTATTGATAGTAACCATTACAATCGGAGCGCATATAGCAATTATCGGAAAAAGCTTCAGAATAGGCCGCAAGAAATTAATTCAGATGTCTGCTATCGGTGCTTTACTCACTATACATTGGTTATTGTTTTATGGGGCAATAAAATTTTCAAATATATCCTTAACGCTAAGTTGTTTATCAACCACATCTTTGTTCACCGCGCTTATTGAGCCAGCTATGTATCGAAGGCCGGTAGATTTTTTGCAGCTAATGTGTAGTATATTAGGTTGTGTGGGTGTAAGTTTGATTTTTTTTGACAGTTCAGGCTATGCTTTTGGTATGATGCTGGCACTTCTTGCAGCATTTACCGGTTCTTTTTTTAATATTCTTAATAAACAAGTTGTAACTGATCTTCCGGCAGAAATAGTGAGCTTTTATGAAATGCTTGGAGGTTTAGTAACGCTCACGGCCTTCATGCCTTTGTACCAGTATCTGACCAATGATTTTAGTTTTTTCCCACTTCGAGGCGACTGGGTGTTATTGATTGTACTATCAGTACTATGTACTCATGTAACTTTAGTGCTTTCTTTAGCTTCCTTAAAATACCTTAGCGCCTTCACTCTCAATTTAGCAATAAATCTTGAGCCGGTTTATGGCATCGCTCTGGCTTTTTTATTCTACAATGAAGATAAATTTCTTGGAGCTGGTTTTTATGCAGGTAGCGGGCTGGTTCTGCTCAGCGTAGTTTTACATGCCATATTTTCTTCTCGGAAATAATTATGTCTTCTGCTTTTTTTTACGTGCAGCCGGAAATAGCACATTATTCAAAATGAGCCTGTATCCGGGGCTGTTGGGGTGCAGGTCAAGGTTGGTAGGAGGGTCTCCAACCAAATGTTGATAATCCTCCGGGTCGTGGCCACCGTAGAAGCTCCACATTCCTTTGCCATATTCTCCATGAATATACCTAGCTTCATCGTAAGTTTTATTTTGCCCCATTATAAGAACGTTGCTCTTAATATATTTTTTGCGAAATGCTGTGGTTTGTCCCAGAAATCCTTTTATGGTTTTAGTGTGATTTTGGGTAAGCATTGTAGGAATAGGGTCCCATTTGGCGCTGAATTCAAAAAGGGTAAAATAGTCTAACTCTTTTGGCACTTGGCGGCCAAACTGGGCATCAATGTCGCTATATTCATACTCGTATGGATTGGTGCGTAGCTGGAAATTTTCAAAGGCAAAACATTTGTCAAATTCCAACTTTTGTTGTGCCTGAGGGTCCTGAGGATCGTAATCGTACATCACATCGCAGATATCGGTATTCTCCGCGGCCAGCGCTATGTCGTAGCTATCGGTAGCGCTGCACATGGCAAACATGAATCCTCCGCCGAATACGTATCCTTTAATATTTTTTGCTACAGCCAGTTTTAATTTACTCACTTTGTTGAAACCTCTTCTTCGGGCAATCTCTTCGAGTTCGCGCACTTGTGCCTGATACCATTCCGCCCCTGCAAATGAACCATAAAACTTTCCATACTGGCCGGTGAAGTCTTCGTGATGCAGATGCAACCAGTCGTACATGTACAATTTACCATCCAGAATTTCATCGTCATACACCACATCGTATGGAATTTCAGCATAAGTGAGTACCAGCGTAACAGCATCGTCCCACGGCAGTTTGCCT
>JAVQWQ010000029.1:0-19447 GCA_033578915.1 Chitinophagales bacterium
TTGATACCTGCTGAATCATACCTTTCCCGGATTATAGAACCTCCGAATGTTTTACTTGCAAACATCAACCGATCTGTTATTACTGAAAATTTAAATCATTGGTTAAGCATCGTAAATCCCGAGACCAAAATTTTGCTAAGTGGTTTTCTCATTGATGATGAAGAACTCATTGAATCGTTAGCGGCACAACATAAACTAGTTCGCACCATGCGCAAGGAAAAAAACGGTTGGTTGGCTCTTTCATTTGTTCACGTGGCATAACTTTTTTATATTTAATGCTATAGTTGTATTTAAGATATGCGTTTATGTATAGTTTTAATCTGCTGGTGCTCCCTTTTAGTTGCTCAAAACCCACGCGAGACTGCCGCCTGGCATTTGAATAATGGAGATGTTTATCTCAAAATGGGGAATGTTCAGCGTGCCTTAGACGAATATCGCTTAGCCATAGAAATCAATCCTCATTTTGCTGAGGCTTACATGAAGCGCGCCCGTGTCTATACCGTTTTAGGAAGAAATACGGAGGCGCTTCAGGATTATAACAAGGCTATTGAGATAAACCCTCAATCTGCTATTTTTTATGATGCAAGGGCAAAGTTTAAAACTCTTGTAACCGATTATCAAGGTGCCAAAACGGATATCGAAACTGCATTGAAGCTTGAGCCGTTTAACATGCTGTTTCACGAACACAAAGCTGACTTGTTCACAGCGCAGCAAAACTATAGCGAAGCACTTGCCGAATATCAGATTTTAATGCAAAACGACAGCACCAAATCTCGCTTATTACTTAAGAAAATAATGCTTGATATTGAATCAAAAGAATTTATTGTTGCGCTTTCCGACATAGAAACATTTCTTGTAATGAACCCCTCCTCAGTAGTAGGAATCAATTTAAAAGCATTGGTGCTAAGTGAATTAAACAGGTTAAATGAGGCGTTTAAAATTTTAAATGATATTATTGAGTTAAAACCAGATATTGATTTGTCCTATATAGTACGAAGTATCGTTTTATATCGCCTGCAACGCAAAGAAGATGCATTGAAAGACCTTAATAAAGCCATCGAGTTAAATAACTCATGCACCTACGCGTTATTTAATCGTGCTGTGTTATTGAAGCAGTCTGGTGATATTGATGCGGCCGAGAAGGAATACTCAAATTTAATTGCCATAGACTCCACTTATGTTGATGCGTTTATCAACAGAGGTTTTACACGAAAAATGTTATTCAATTATACAGATGCCTTTGCCGATTTTGAAAAAGCCGTTACATCCAATCCTTCTAACATCAAAGCGAGGATGGCTTTGGCTAACATTAAAGTATTATATGGCTATTATAAGGAGGCAATTGCAGATTATACACTTGCTATAAATTTAGATGCCAATAATGCTTCATTATGGTTCAACAGGGGTATCGCACAAATTTTATACATGAAAACCCGCGAAGGATGTGATGATCTGCGCACCAGTTCAAGACTTGGTTTTAAAAAGGCAGAAGAGTTTATCGCAGCCTTCTGTGCAAATTTTTAAATTGCGATGTTTGATTTAATTCACAGACATCTTGATTAATTTGAATAATCTCGATGTTGTATTATCGTTTAATCTCAAGAAATAAATACCGGGAGTCAAGTCTGAAAGGTCTATCTGATGTGGCAACTCAATGGTTTTGCTGAAAATGCTTCTTCCGCATGAAGTTGATAAATCTGCTCTGGTGAACCCGTATTTGCTGTTTTGTATGTTTATCACTTAATGAAAAGGGTTTGGAAAGACCTGAAACACTTCATCGGTTTGTAAATCATTAGTTGATGATAAACCTCCGCATACCACGTGCTGAGCAAGGAAGTCGCGTATTACGGCAATGGTAGTGTCCATGTAAGCCTGATTAAAAACAAAAGGAACGTGTCCTGCCCCCTTGAATATATAGACTGAATGAGGCAGTCCTATACGTGCGGCTCTTACGGCCAAGTCGCAGGAGCCGAACATTTGTGCTTCTACAGAATTAGCTGCTTTAGTACTATCGTAGGAACAAGGCACAAGGTTGTCGTTTTCTCCGTGCAGGGCGCAAAGGATGGGGTCGCCCGGCATCAACCATACGGTATCTCCCAGCGCCCCGCAAAGGTTGATTACTCCGCGCACCTTTTCACTGTAACCTGGATTTCCACTGTTTCCCGTGATGCCGCCCACTTCGGCAAGAGCTGCATCTACGTACGGTGGTCGCGGCCTTGATAATGTATCCGCTTTTGCGTAGGCTAAATTGAGTGCCGTAAATCCACCGGCGCTTACCCCGCCTATAAAAATTTGAGTAGTGTCGATGCGATAAATGTTTTGAGTAGAAGCATCTTTGTAAAAGAAGCGAATGGATGCCCGCATGTCTTGCGCTGCTCGAATTAGCGCCTTGAATTGATTGGTGTCGCTGTCGTTTCCGTTTTCAAAACCCAAACGATAATCAATAGAAGCAGTAACATATCCTTTCCGTGCAAAGGCGTTGCAGAGTTTTACGATGTCGGGACTAGTTTTACTGCCAAAAGTAAAACTTCCTCCGAAGGCCAAAATAATCAAAGGCCTGCGCGCAAGCGTATCTCCTTGTGGTTCATAAATATTCATGAAAAGTTCTTGAAAAGTTCCGTCAAATCTGTAGTTCCCTCCATACTTAATATTGAGGTTGCTTTTTACATTAAATAAGTCATTCACAAATCTGCCCGGCTCACACTGAGCGAATACGATGTTGGGAATTATACAAAGCGAGAGCAATATTTTTTTCATAAATTGAAATTCATAACTAAATGTACTATTTCTTTGAATTTCAAGGGCCGCGTTGGATGGGTTTTTTCTTTTCATTAGGCATTTTAGCCCGTCACGTATAACTGAGTCTTATCTAAACTATTTTATAGCCGATAGCTTTTGCAACATCAGCAAGTGTTCCGTAAAGCTCTTTGAATTGGTCGAAGGTAAGTTGCTGAGCCGGGTCGCTAAGCGCAGCCGCTGGGTTGGGATGGGTTTCTATCAACAATCCATCAATGCCCATAGCCACTGCTGCTCTACTCAGATCGGGCACCCCATATGCAAAACCCATGGCATGGCTTGGGTCTATCACGATGGGAAGGTTTACGTTTTCTTTTAGCCAACTCACTCCGCATAAGTCGAGGGTAAATCGCGTAAAGTTTTCAAATGTTCTAATGCCCCGTTCGCACAGTATCACCTGCTCGTTGCCGCCACATAAAATAAACTCAGCTGCCTGAACAAACTCCTGAAGGTTGCTGCCAAAACCTCTTTTTAAAAGAACCGGTTTTCGTGCTTTTCCGCATGCCCGTAAAATTGAATGATCATACATGGCCTTCGCGCCAATCTGGATAATATCAGCATATTCAATGACTGCTTCTGCATGACTGCCATCTTTCACTTCTGTGATGATTTTTAATCCATAATCTGAACGAATTTTGTCCAGTAGTTGCAAACCTTTTATTTCTAACCCTTGAAAGCTATACGGAGAAGTGCGTGGCTTGTATGCGCCTGCTCTAAGAACTTTAATGCCCAGTTGAACACACAGTTCAGCGCAAGCGCGGATTTGTTTTTCGCTTTCAACAGAACAAGGGCCTGTAATAACCAGCGTATTTTGCGAGTTTCCTCCAATAGTTAGATCATCTGTTATTCTGATTTCTCTTTTTGAGGTAAGAAATTTTCGCGAGGCCAACTGTATATCGCTACCGGTAATAACAACCCTTTCCGCAAGTTGTCGGACACTTTCATCCAATTCATTTTCTTTCAATTTACCCGATGTTACGATAATCAACCTTCCATTGTAATTATTAAGGATTACGGCAGCATATTTCAGGCTAATTGCCTCTGCCAGAACGCGACTTACTCCGCGTTTTAGCTCTATAATCATCAAACAGAATTTATTTCTATGTTGCCTTCAAAAACTTTTTCTACCGGCCCGGAAAGCATTATATTCTGATAACGCTTATTTTCAGTATCATATTCAAAAGAAACTTTTAATTTACCTCCTCTAGTATCAATATTTATTTCGTTTGCGCCTAATGGTGTACGATAACTGTATGCCAATGTGGCAGCCACAACCCCGGTACCGCAACTTAAAGTTTCATCTTCTACTCCTCGTTCATACGTGCGAACAAATAAATGCCCTTCTTTTATTACCGACACGAGGTTTACGTTGATGCCTTGTTGAGCAAAAGTATCGCTATATCTGATTGCTTTAGCTATCTTGATCAGATCTTCCTGGGTGGCATCTGCACAAAACAATACATAGTGCGGTGAGCCGGTATCTAGTATATAGGCATCTTTTTCGTGTGTTATAATTTTTTCTACGTCTTTCATGGAAATAGTAATCCAGGGATCATCTACACGTCCCTCATGTTTCCCATCTGCAGCCAGGAATGTGCATTGTTGCCCAACTATTCCTTTATAATAAGCAAAATGTACAATACTTCTTCCTCCGTTACCACACATAGTGCTTTCCTTGCCATCACTATTAAAATACATCATCCCGAAGTCATATCCATCTTTTTTTTGTAGCAGGATTAAACCATCGGCCCCTATGCCATATCTTCTATGGCATAGTTTTTGTATCAGATTATTATCATGAACGGGAAAATGAATTATCCGGTCATCTATAAGAATGAAATCGTTGCCGGTGGCCTGATATTTCGCGAAATTAACGTTCATTTAATTCTTATTGTTAAATCAATTAAAGTGAAACGGATTTAAAAATAATAGGGTGTTTAGGTCGTATTAAATTTGTGAAAGTAAAAGAATAGATTTCAAAAGAAATGCCTATGAAAATAAAAACATTCATAACACTGTTGATAGCATCCTTCGCCGGAGCTATGTTGGCAATTTGGGGGTATAAAAAATTTTTTCCTGAAAAGCCGACGGTTCATTTCATAGATCCTACTCCAACTAAGCTGGCAAACTTTCAGCCGGCTGTTGTTCAACCTGCTGATTTTCGCTATGCGGCTGCGATTGCAACGCCATGTGTGGTTCATATTAAATCTACCTATCGCTCAGAAGCCGTTACCATGAGAGGCCGCGATCCCTTTCGCGATTTTTTCGGAGACGATTTTTTCCATTTTTTCTATGGCCCTAATCCTCCTCAGGTGCAACCCAAAGTATCAACCGGTAGTGGAGTTATCGTGAGTAAAGATGGATACATTGTTACGAACAATCATGTGGTGGAAAATGCAGATGAGATTAATGTTACGCTTCATAACAATAAAAATTTCAAAGCCAAAATGATTGGTAGGGATCCCGATACAGATCTCGCGCTTATAAAAATTGAAACAGATGATCTGCCTTTTATAAAGTTTGCTGATAGCGACAGCGTAATGGTCGGAGAATGGGTGCTTGCAGTGGGCAACCCCTTTAATTTGTCCTCAACAGTAACGGCCGGAATTGTTTCTGCCAAAGCAAGAAATATAAACATTTTAGCTAGAAGTAATGGAAGTTCCGCTATTGAATCTTTTATACAAACCGATGCAGCCGTCAACCCCGGTAACAGTGGCGGAGCACTGGTAAATATATCCGGAAACCTTATCGGAATCAACACGGCCATTGCTTCGCCAACAGGCAGCTATGCAGGTTACTCATTCGCAGTGCCTTCAAACATAGTTAAGAAAGTTGTTTTTGACTTACAAAAATATGGGGCTACACAAAGAGGCTTCCTGGGTGTGCAAATCAGGACAGTGGACGATGAGCTTGCTCAAAAAGTTGGTTTAAGCAAACCTATGGGAGTTTACATAGAAACAGTAAATGAAGGCAGTGCAGGAAAAGAGGCAGGTTTGAAGCCTAAAGACGTTATTTTGAAAATTAATGGCGTAAGTGTAAACAGTGCTCCTGAATTGCAGGAACAAGTGGCAAGATATCGTCCAGGAGATAAAATTACTGTAGATTATTACAGGGATGGCAAGTTTGAAACGACTACTGTTACTCTCAAAAATAAATACAATACTACTTCTATTGTGGACAACAGCAAAGATATTTTAGATGCGCTTGGCCTTGAACTCTCAGAAATTTCGCCTGCTGAGAAAAAACAGCTAGGCATTGAAAGCGGAGTTAAGGTCACTAACATTAAGTCCTTAAAAATAAAAGAATTTACCGATATCCTAAACGTTTTTTTTATCACTCAGGTGGATGATCAACCGGTTCAAAATATAAACGACTTTGTCAATATTTTGAAGAATAAATCAGGCAAAGTGTTGCTGGAAGGGATATACCCCGGAAAGCCTATGAGTTATCTATACGCTTTCCGAATGTAATCCCGTAAAACATTATTATTATATATTTAATTTTATATATAAATTAAAGCAGTGATGGCACTAAAATCTCATGCTGCTTTTGAGCTCGATAAAACAATAAAAGCTAATAAAATTCTTATTGCACTGTGCCATCCGCTGCGAATTCGCATGCTTAACTTTATTGCAGAAAGAGGTAAAGTAAATGTTGGTACTATTCACAAAAGCCTTAATTTAGATCAATCTATCGCATCACAGCAATTGCGGATACTTCGCGATGCTCAGTTAGTATATACAGAGCGTTCAGGAAAGGAGGTTATTTATTCTGTAAACACCTCCAAGCTCAAAAGAATACACAAAATTTTACAGCGTCATATTAAAATTTAGCATATCATTATAGGTTTGTGCATTATTACCGGATGTCGTGAAGTTGCTAACAGAGGAAGAATTTGCCGAACTTATATCCCACAAACAATGCCTGGCCATTGATTCCAGGAGTATATTGTCTAGTGCTGATAAGTTTATAGAAGGAGCATTGTGCATACCATGGGGCGAAAACTTTATTCCTCTGTTTCAAAAACTTGTAGATGATAAACAGAATATTCTATTGTTATGTGATGCACAAAATGCGGAAGAAATTATCCGCAATATACTCGCTACAGGTTTTTCGAATATTTCCGGGTGGATAGACCCAAGCGCAATAAAAAACCTATCTACTTCAGTAATTATTGTGATTGATGCCGATGAA
Source organism: Chitinophagales bacterium (assembly GCA_033578915.1). Classification (GTDB taxonomy): domain Bacteria; phylum Bacteroidota; class Bacteroidia; order Chitinophagales; family LD1; genus UBA7692. The sequence continues at coordinate 6,991 of JAVQWQ010000029.1, forward strand.
TTTAAATTAGATTACGATTATGATGAGTTTTATTTGATTGATGTTCGCGATGCAGATTTATATGAAAAATATCATATTGAGTTTTCTCAAAACATACCACTGGATGATATTGATACTGTTTTTCAGGACCTTGACCCGAAAATGAGGATTTACATTGTTGGCGATGATGCCATGCATGCCTTTACTGCTGCCTCCCTATTAAAGATGCTAGGCTTTGAATTGATCAGAGTGGTAGGATGCAACTTTGATGAGCTCGTTGAAAAAGGGCTTCCTATAATACGTTCGTCTAAAAATTCAAGCCCATCACAATAGCATGGAGTTTTCATACATAAATCGTAAATATTTTCTTGAAAAACTGGCTAACGATTCATTCGATTTGTTGGTGATAGGAGGGGGTATTACCGGTTGTGGTATAGCTCTGGATGCCGTTTTACGTGGATTAAAAGTAGCTTTAGTTGAAAAATTTGATTTTGGATACGGTACCAGCAGTCGCTCTACCAAACTAATTCATGGAGGCCTTCGCTACCTTAAACAGTTTGAATTTAAGCTGGTGCGCGATGTCGGAAGAGAAAGGGCTATTGTTTATCGAAACGCGCTTCACGCAGTATTACCTGAGAAGATGTTGCTTCCAATAGTTGAAGGCGGTTCGCTGGGCAAACAGTCTTCTTCCTTAGGGTTGTGGATATATGACTTACTAGCGGGAGTGAAAAAGAGTGAAAGGAGAAAAATGCTGAATAAGCATGAAACCTTACTCGCTGAACCATTGCTGAAACCCGATAAAGTGCTGGGAGGAGGGCTGTATTTTGAATATAGGACAGATGATTCAAGGCTGGTAATTGAGCTAGCTAAAACTGCTCATGCGAACGGAGCGCTTTTGCTCAATTATGCCCAGGTTAACAGCTTTATAAAGGATGCTGAAGGCAAAATCGAGGGCGCATGGGTTCAGGATAATATTAATAAAGATAAACTATTCTGTGTACGCTCAAAGATTGTTGTGAATGCTGCCGGGCCATGGGTTGATACCTTAAGGAAAGAAGATAGCAGTTTGCAAGGCAAACGCCTTCAATTGACTAAAGGTGTTCATATTGTTATTCCTTATTCGAAACTGCCGGTCAGGCAAGCTGTTTATTTTGATGCTCCTGATGGCAGAATGATTTTTGCGATACCCAGAAATGGAATTACTTATGTGGGCACTACCGATACGGTTTACAATGATGATATAGATTACCCGACTACAACCCGCGAAGATGTTGAATATCTTATCAATGCGATTAATAATATGTTCAATGGAATTCGGTTATCTCAGAATGATGTAGTTTCCAGTTGGGCAGGGCTAAGGCCATTAATTCATGAAGACGGAAAGGCGCCATCAGAGCTGTCCAGAAAAGATGAAATTATAGAATCTCCATCAGGGCTGATTTCGATAGCCGGTGGCAAGTTGACTGGTTTTCGCTTAATGGCAGAAAAAATTGTTGACCTTGTAGTAAAAAAAATTCGGCATAAAGAAGATCGAACATTTAGAAAATGTGTTACGAAAAAATTTCCGCTCAGGGGCAGCAACTTTAGCAACTCCAACGAAGCTGAAAAATATAAGCAGCAGCTTCTTCTTCAATTTAAACCTCTTTTTGGTGAAGAATACGTAGTTACGATATTTCACAGATTCGGCAGCGAGAGTGTTCGTATTTTAGAAGAAGCCGTGAGTTTTTTAAAAGAATTTGATCCCTTAGAAGCTCTCATCTTTTCTCAGTTAGATTATTGCATACGTAACGAGAGTATTTATTCTGTTGCCGACTTTCTGGTGCGCAGAACGGGAGACTTATATTTCAACAGGCCGGCAACGCTGCCTTTGTTAGAAAAAATAACTGATTATATATCGCAAAAACTAAAGTTGTTGCCTCATCAAAAGGATGAAATGCTCCATGAAATTTCGCGAATTTATCAGCAGGCAGTTGATTTTTCAAAGCAATAAACCAACGCATCATAAAAGTATCAATTATATTATGAAGTTTCTTTTTCCATTATTGATTATTAGCGCACTGGTTGTTCGCGCTCAAACAGAAACGAAGACTTACATTGAAGACGAAGCAGATATTGCCTTAAGAAAAATGAGCGCCCGCTATGAGGCTTTTAAAACTATTAAAGCAGATTTTATGCTTATTATTACTAATCCCAAACTCAGTCCTAAAGATGATGAGAGAAAACTGACTGACACCCTGCTGGGAAGTGTCTTGCTCAAATCTGAAAAATTTAAACTCACTCTGCCCGGACAAGAAATTTATTGTGATGGAAAAAATATATGGACTTACAACCTAAATGACAAAGAAGTAGTGGTGGATCTATTTACCGAAAACGATGATGTATTTTCTCCTGCAAAATTGTTTTCGTTTTACAAAAAGGGCTTTTCATATCAGGTTAAAGAAAAGCGCATTACTCCAAAAGGAAGAATAATAGTTGCAGAGATGAGTCCGGTCAATAAAAAAACTTCTTATTTTAAAATAGATGTAGCTATGGACGAAAACAACTACACTTTGGTGGAAACAAAAATTTATTCTAAAAACGGAACCAGATATTTATATAAAATCAAAAAAGAAACAACAGACATAGAAGCTCCCGATGAAGTATTCTCCTTCAACGCTTCAAAATATCCAGGCGTAAAAATTACAGATCTGAGGTAGCATTTCTCTTTTCTCTCAAATCTGCTACATTTGAAGAATTACTAAAACAAGAAAAAAATTGAGTATTTTCTCATTACTCAATTTTATTAAGAACTAAAACATATGTTGATACAACTGATTTTAAGTATTCCCCTTGCTATTCTCATTATCCTTTTTCTAATTCAAATTCACAAACAAACTTTTTTTAAAGTATTATTTATTTTGATTGCTGCAGTTGGTGTAATCTTAATTTTTAACCCTGCATTAACAACAGCAATAGCAAATTATTTTGGTGTTGGTAGGGGAGCGGACCTTCTACTTTATATAAGTATCATATTTTTCTTTATGTTTATCATTGTTCTCTACGGAAAAATAAGAAGTATTGAAGCAACACAAACTATTATAATCAGACAAATTGCGATTGATCGCGCTAAAAGGATGAACCTGTAAAAATGATCTTATGCGTTTTTTGAAAATAATCTGCGTTTTTCCAATATTTTCTTTATTTTTTGTTTATTCTCAAAACAACATTGGCATTGGAACCAACTCACCCGATCCATCTTCTCTGCTTGAACTATTTTCAAGCGACAAAGGGTTGTTGATTCCTCGCTTAACTCAGGCGCAGCGATTATCTATCAACAATCCTGCCAATGGCCTTCTGGTTTATGACATAAATGATAATTGTTTTTATTATTATAACGGATTATCGTGGGTTTCTTTGTGCAACCAACCGGGAAATAATGGACCAACCGGTGCCACCGGCCCGACTGGCCCAACAGGAGCACAAGGGATACAAGGAGCAACTGGCGCTCAAGGGCCAACAGGCCCGATTGGAGCTACCGGCCCAACAGGCTCACCCGGGGCACAAGGAATACAGGGACCAACTGGTGACCAAGGTCCGACAGGCCCAACCGGGGCTACTGGCCCGACTGGTTCAACGGGAGCGCAAGGCATACAAGGAGCCACAGGAGCACAAGGGCTTACCGGACCTACCGGACCGCAAGGGCCAACAGGGCCTACAGGCCCGGGAAGCATTTGTGCGACTGCTTCTGCCAACTATATAACTGTCTTTAACTCCCCCGATGTTTTATGCAACTCAATATTATATCAAACTTCAGGAAAAATTGGTTTAAACAACACAAACCCATCAGTTGCCATAGACGCCTCTACAGCTACGGATGGAATTGCCTTTCCTTCCGGAAGCAGCACACAGCGCCCACTTTCACCCTCTGCTGGAACAATGAGGTGGAATACTGCTCTCAGCAGTATGGAAGTTTATGATGGTTCTAAATGGTTAAACATTAACACACCTCCAATAGGTAGCACCTACATCCAATGGTTCAATGCTGCTGACCCCAACGTGATTTACCCGAATACTACCTGGGTCAGAACTGATTTACAAGCTGGGGAATTTATACGTGCACCCGGGGGTGCGGCAAACGTTGCCGCAAACGGAAATCTTACAGGCGTGATTCAATCTGATGCACTGCGCGACCATACGCATACCGCTGTTGCCAATGTTTCAGGTTCAGGAATCCTCACCACTTCATCTGCAGGAAGCCATACCCACACCGGCACCACCTCAAATGCCAATACTCTTAACAATAATGTTTGGATACCCTATGACGATAATCTTAATTCAGATGTAAGAAACCTTAGCATGAATGATAATCCTACTTTGTGTGGCAGTGCCTGGGATGGTCGCCATACGGTTGGTAACTTTATGGGGAGATTAAGCGATAACTGCATGGGGCATACACATACCTTTACTACTTCTGCCGATGGAGCACACTCTCATACGGTTCCTGATCATACCCATAATGTGAGTGTAACAATAAACAACGCCGGAGGCGGCACAGAAAACCGGCCCGTTAATGTTGTCGTAATTTTTTGGAGAAGAATTAATTAATTATATAAACCTATGTGTTTACAACTATCTGTTGATAGTTTCAATCTTTAAAGTATGAATTATTTGTATTATTGCAAAAAACAAAATCCTATGAAAAAACAACTACTTACTTACATTTCAACATTTGTTATTAGTGTCGCTATTGCTCAGCAAAAACCACAGGTTCCAAACGGAGGTTTTGAAAACTGGACCGGCAAAGCTCCAACCAACTGGAGTACAATAGAATCTGCTGCAGATGCTGCAGGTTTTGGAGCTATTTTATCCGGAAAGAAATTCAGTACTAAAGAGACAACTCCGGGAAATTATGTAGAAGGTACAACAGCCGTGAGCATTCAAAACGATGACCTTACCATCCCGGGACAAGGAACACAGATTATTCCCGGCATACTCGCGCATAGTAGATTGATTGTAGGCCTCTCAGGAGAATTCGATTTAATTGGTAGTGCTTTTACCGGACGTCCCGATGCCATTAGATTCTCTTATAAATACGTACCTGTAGGAGCAGATACGGCCTCCTTCTTTTGCGTTTTAACTAAGTTTAATTCCTCAACAGCAGAGTCTGATGATATTGGAGGAACCGGCGAGCAACTTTTCGCTACTCCTTCCGGAAAATGGGACACTTTAACTTCTCCTATCGAATACAATCCGAATTTCAGCGGGCAAAACCCCGATACGCTTAGGATAATATTTTTTGCAGGTGGGCAAGGAGGAGCTCAGAAAGGTTCAAAGCTGTGGGTTGACAATGTTCGCTTTATTTACAATACATCCACAGGAATTGTCGAAGTACCTATTGCGGCTGCTAATTATCAAGTGTATCCCAATCCGGCTCAAAACATCATAACCATTAAAGATTTTATACCTGCGTCAACTTCTGAGATACACATTTATGGTTTAGATGGCAAAATATATATTTCTCAAAAACTTGATGTAAACAATATTCAGATAAATTCACTTCCTGCCGGCAGATATTTGTTTACTATTTCGGATAATCAACAAATTATCGGCTCCGGTAACTTCAGTGTTGTAAAGTAGTAATATTGTAATCTCGATTCTTTTTGTGAAACCGTTTGGCTTGCGTAAAACACGCTGATGAAAGCTTTTAACATACTTGAAACAATAGGCAATACGCCTCATTTGAAGATTAATCGTCTATTCGGAAGAGCAAATGTTTGGATAAAGTTAGAGCGTTCAAATCCCGGAGGAAGTATCAAAGACCGCATCGCTTTAAGTATGATAGAAGATGCCGAACAACGAGGCATCTTGAAAGAAGGTAGTGTGATTATCGAACCCACCTCCGGTAACACGGGTATCGGGCTTGCCATGGTTGCTGCTGTAAAAGGATACAAATTAATCTTGGTAATGCCCGAGAGCATGAGTATAGAAAGGAGGCGGCTCATGAAAGCCTATGGCGCCACTTTTGAGCTCACTCCTCGCGAAAAAGGAATGAAAGGCGCTATTGAAAAGGCAAGGGAATTGGCCGCCTCTATTCCTAATGCATGGATGCCCCAGCAATTTGATAATCCTGCCAATGTAGAAATACACTTGAGAACAACTGCCCGTGAAATACTGGATGATTTTCCGGAGGGAATTGATGCACTAATTACCGGAGTAGGTACAGGTGGCCACATTACTGGAGTTGGAAAAGTTTTGAAAGAGAAATTTCCACATGTAAAAATTTTTGCTGTTGAGCCTGCTCTATCACCTGTGCTAAGTGGGGGGGCTCCGGCACCTCATCCCATACAAGGTATTGGGGCAGGGTTTATCCCTTCTATCTTGCAAACCGATTTGCTCGATGGCGTTATTCAGGTTACCAAAGATGCAGCATTTGAATACACTATACGGGCAGCCAAAGAGGAGGGTTTGTTTTGTGGTATTTCTACCGGGGCCACGCTTGCTGCTATATCCCAAAAAATAAAGGATTTAGGGGAGGATGCCACTATCCTTGGTTTTAATTACGACACTGGAGAGCGTTATTTATCAATTGAAGGTTTGTTTGAACCTTAATTGCAATCTATAATCACAGGGCGGGTTACGGCACCGTTGCTCAGATTACCTGCCCTGTCTTTGACAAAAACAGTGTAAACCAGTGTATCGTTTGGACAACCCGGAGCGGGGGAGCAGCCTCTTACTTTGCAGCTAAGCGCAGAAGTGGTGAATTCTATTTCACCGTTGATAGATGGATATTTCCCCTTAGCTTCCACATAAGGCAGCGATTTTGCTTCCAAACAGCTATCGCGATGATCTAAAAGTATTAAAGACCAATGAGGATCCTTAAAATAGCTGGTATCTGAAAATAAATCACAAGGTTGAGATTTAAATCGAGGTGAAGAGTTTTCCGTCGGGCCTAAATCTGCATCACCGTCTGTAAAACTTAATATCACTCTTATTGTATCATATTCTTTAACAAATTCTGATGAAACACTCTGAAATTCGATGCGAGGTTCCTTCGGATAGTTAGGGGGATTTTTTGCACATTGAGTTATAAAAAAAAGACTACAACAAACCCAACCTAATAAGAGTTTTTCAAACATCGTTCGTAAAATTAATATAAGTACGCGAAACATTGCACTCCAAGAATTTTATGTCTATTCTCTTTCTGGTTATAGCTCCAAAATGCACCACATCCTAGTGAATTATATTTATCGCTCAGCATATTTCGCCTATGCCCTTTTGATTGAAATAAACTATTAACGATTTCTCTTGCCATTTGCTTATAGCTTATGGTATTATCTTCAAAGAAATTTAGATTTATGTTTTCGCCATCATAAGATATGTTTTTTGTGCAAAAACCCATTCTCTGACTTGGCGTTTTCAATTCCGGGAAGTATGGATTTAAATGGCTGAAAAATTCATAAATAATCATTTGGTGCGCGTGAACAAATGCTGCGTTGCGAAGGCATTCATTGTAATTTAAAGGCTTGCATTTATACCTTGCCCTAATTTCCATGGTTGCAGCATATAGACACCAGTTCATAAGATGAAGGTCAAGATTTGCTATTGAGATCTTTTGGTTTGCCTCTGGTATGCTATCAAGATTCAAATTCTTTTCGTAAGCTTTATTTTTGAAGAAATTATCCGTAGCAAAGGATGGTATCTTTGCCAGGTATTTTTCCATGTTAAATTGAAATAACTGGAGAATTATTAGCAGTTTCATTGAGGTCAATAACGTACAGCGTAACTTGTTTATTATTGCAATACTTGTTTAAGATACAACTTCACCATTTGAGTATTGAAATTCACTTTTAACATAATTCATTACAGTATAACTTGTTTTAAATTAAATATAAATTTTAAGCAATTGTTATTTTAGATTTTTAAAAACGAACGAAAAATAATTTAGAGCATGAAATTTTTTAAGTTTTTAAGCATCTCATTTTTACTTCTCCTTCTTACAAACCCAATTTTTTCTGAATGGATAAAAGAGTTGAAAGAACAAAAATCTTTCATAGAAAATCGCGGGCAATATGATAACCGCCTGTACTATCCCGGTCGAAAAGCGCTGTTTGTTGTTGAAGATGCGCCGGGAACTATATTTTTTGCAAAAGATGGAATTTCCTATCGCTTCGATGAAATTACATTTCGTGAAGAAAACAAGAGCCCTAAAGAATTAAAAAGGGAAAAGCTGCGCGAAGTCAAAGAGATTCTAAGCGGGAAAAAAACTCATCATGAAATTGAATTAGAAGAGAATGCTCCGAGGTTTAATACGGATTTTGTACATGTCGTTTGGGAAAATGCCAACGAGAATGTAGAGATCATCCCATCAGAAAAACTAACTTTTTATCATAATTATTCTGTTTATAGCGATAAAAGCAAAAAAAATCTTACATCAATAAATTATGTTCCGTGCTATAGAAAAATAACCTATAAAAACCTTTATGATAATATTGATGTGATTTATGAACTGCACCCTGAAAATGGTATAAAGTATTCGGTGGTAGTGCATCCCGGCGGAGATATATCGAAAGTGAGACAGCGATATGTCTATCCTAAAAAGATATCCTTATCACGGGATGGAAAAATAATTATCAAAACGAAAGTAGGGGATATGGTAGAACACGCCCCGGTAACTTTCTATGCCTCTAATGGAAATGTTCATATTCCTTCCTCTTTTAAGTTATCAGACAATGTCGTCACATTTCAACTGGGGCATCACAATCCTCAAAAAACTATTGTAATAGATCCATGGGTTAATACCCCTGCCTACAACACGTCCTGGCGTTGTTCATGGGAGTGCGAGCGCGATGGAAGTGGCAATGTGTATGTTATCGGAGGAGTAATGCCTATGCAACTTTTGAAATACAACGGGGCAGGGGTGCTGCAGTGGACATATAACACTCCTTACGATACTTCCAATTCTTGGCTTGGCACTTTTGCCGTGGATAATGCAGGCAATTCCTATGTAACAGCCGGCTCTGTGGCACAAATTCAAAAAGTGAGCACCAACGGTACCTTAGTATGGAATAATCCCAATCCTGGCGGGATATTCGCCTCTACAGAATTTTGGAACATAACTTTTAACTGCGATGAAACAAGATTAATCATCGGTGGTACAGGCGGAACTCTCCCTCCAATACCTTACATCTATGAAATGAATATGAATAATGGAAATGTCCTCAGCAGCTTGCAGGTAACAGGCGGGGAGCTATTTCCTACACAAGAGGTAAGGGCTATTGCGCCGGCAGGAAATGGAAAATATTATTTTCTTACACACGACTCTTTCGGATTCATAAATCAGAATTTTACCTTATGTGGCAACCCGATAAATGCTAAAAACTACATATCTAATACATATACACTAGCTTATCAGTGCGAAAATTTTAGGGTAAATAACACAGGGATTTGTGCATTGAAGGCATATAATGGCTTTGCTTACGTCAATCGTGGTAACCGGATTGATAAGCGCAGCCTGGCCACTTTGGCGATAGTTGCCTCAGCGCCTATTCCCGGTGGGGCATTCACGAATACTGCTGGTAGAAATCAGGTAGAAAATAGCGGAATAGATATTGATAATTGCGGCAACATCTATGTTGGTTCAAAGAACCGCGTTATAAAATTTGATGAAAATTTAAATCAACTGCAGGTATATCCGACTGCAGCAAATTATAACGTTTACGATATAGCAGTAAGAGGGGCCGGCAATGAGATAATAGTATGTGGCTCTACCGGCACATCGTCTTCCGGTGCACGCACAGGTTACATAGAGACTATAAACACGGGCGCATGCAATACTGTTCCAATAGTATGCTGCGATGCATCCATGTGCCGAATACCTCCGTTGTGCCTTAATGCCAACCCGGTTACTATTACGGTATCTACTCCCGGAGGTACTTTCAGCGGTCCGGGGGTAAATCCAACTACCGGTGTCTTTAATCCGGCTACAGCAGGAGTGGGCACACATAAAATAATTTACACACTGCCTTGTGGTTCAGATTCAATATTCATAGTCGTGAATTCTTGCACTGCTCTCTCGGTTTGTAGGGAAAACAATGGAAATCTTCGGGTAAGTGGAGGAGATCCGGCCTATACATGGTCTTATTGGCAGCAGGCCAGTTCAACTCCAATTACAAACCAAGCACAATGTACTGCCTGTGGTGGAACGTGGGTTCCTTTTGTTAATCAATGTTTGGTCAATAACTTGCCGGCTACTACCTGCAACAGTCCAGCGCAATGGGTTCAATTTGCAACGGGAACAAGTGTTGCGCCTCCCCCCGGAAGAGATACCATTCGAGTAGTAGATAATGCCGGAACGCAATTTGTAATTAACGGGCTTTCGAGTGTTCAGCCGTGCAACCAGTGTCCACCTATTACAGTAAGTGTTCAAAGTAAACAGGATGTAACTTGTGCCAATCCGAACTCAGGCTCGGTAACTTTCACTGCAACAGGTACCACCGGAAGTGTTACTTACACCTGGTCTCCTGCCACAGGCAGCAATAGCGCTACCGCCACAGGCCTCTCTGCCGGAACCTATAATGTTACTGTCCGCGATGCAAATAACTGTACCGGAACGGGAAGTGTAACAATCAATACTCCTCCATCGCCTACGCTTACTTTCTCTAATCAGGTCAATCCCGGCTGCAATCAAAACAACGGAAGTGTGAGCGTTACCATAGGCGGAGGTACGGCTCCATACCAGGTAACCATTGATAACGGTCAGGGGGGAGTACAAACCATAAATGTTCCTACAGCCGGTACTGCTCCTATAAGCGGGCTTGCGGCAGGTAATTACACCGTTACGCTTCGTGATGCCAATCAATGTACCACGGTTAGGACTCTTACACTTACTTCTCCTAATGCACCTGTGATAAGCAATTTATCTACATCTGATGAAAGCTGTATTGGTGCAAACGATGGCAGATTGGTATCAGCTACAGTGTCAGGAGGCTCAGGACAAATACAACTGGCCTATGCACCTGCAAGTAATCCCGGCAATATCATACCCATATCTGGGTTCCCGGTAAATGGGTTGTCTCCCGGAAATTATATCATTATTGCAACAGATGCCAATAATTGCTCTGCAACAAGAAGTTTTATCATAAATCCTGCCAATTCTCCCTGTTGCAATATTGTATTTACAAAAGATTCCTTAAATCCAACCTGCAACAATCCTAACGGAGGCTCTGCACAGGTTAATGTTACACCTCAACCTGGTTCAACCTTTACGTATGCATGGGGTCCGCTTCAGGGTAATACTAATTCTATTACCGGATTGAGCGCTGGCTTTTACACTGTAACTATAACACAGCAATCTTCGGGAGGAAATACGGTAACCGATACGCTTTTCTACGAAAATTTTAATTCAGGCGCATCCAACTGGGTTTTAAATACGGGTACTGGCACCAATCAGTGGTTTGTGAACAATGTTTATCAGGGCGGTAGTTGCATAGTATTTAATTTCCCGTTATTTACTGTGCCTGATGTGCCCAATCAGCCTGCTGCAATTGCCGGCAGCCCCAATAGCGGTTATCTTCATATTACAGCCACTACCAACACTATTGGATGTGCACCTCCTTTTCCTCCTCAGAATGCGAATTATTTTGATCAGGCTACTTCTTTGCAGTACGCAGAAATGTCTAACAACATAAGTACCGTTGGAAAGACAAATGTTTCTCTGAATTTCTGGTGGGTCTGCGCGGGAAGCCCGACAAACTATGGTTTTGTGCAATACTCCACAAACAATGGAGCTACATGGACCAATGTGGGAAGTAACCTTCAAGGCAATGGTTCTTCCTGGCAGTTTGCTTCTATTTCGAATGCTGCTTTTGACAACCAGCCCCAGTTGAAATTCAGATTTGGTTGGACTAATGGCGCGGGAGGTAATGATCCAGCTATTAGCATAGATGATGTGCGAATTATTGCTCAGTCTCAATCGGGGAGTACTCCTTCCTGTTCAACAGTAGTCAGTTTTCAGTTGCGTAATACAGATGGACCTACGCTTACATTTAGCAACGTTGTTCAACCCGGATGCAACCAAAACAACGGTAGCTTAAACGCTACCATCTCCGGCGGGCTAGCTCCCTATCAAATCACTGTTGATAACGGACAGGGAAATAACCAGACTGTAAATGTTCCTGCTGCCGGCACTTACCCGATAAGCGGACTTCCGGCAGGTTCATACACTATCACGGTTAGAGATGCTAATAATTGTACCAATGTGCAAAGCCTCACCCTATCATCACCAGCTCCCCCAACTATTGTTTCTATAAACACAACACCCGAAACTTGCGCTGGTGACAGCAACGGTACTGCAATTGTATCTGCCATCGGGGGTACAGGCAACCTTACCTACCAATGGAGCAACAATGCTAGCACCGCAAGCATTAGTAACTTAGCGCCAGGAACTTACACCGTAACCGTGAGAGATGCGGCAAACTGTACTGCTACCGGCACAGCAACC
>JAVQWQ010000030.1:0-19347 GCA_033578915.1 Chitinophagales bacterium
TTATGAAATAAAAGTTTTTAATCCGGTAAGCAATTTTTGGCTATCTCTTGGATTGAATTACCCCAACGAAAGAGATGAAATAGTAAATAAACCGCCAAGAGGAGGAGATATTTATATTCATGGAAAATGCGTAAGCGCAGGGTGCCTGGCAATGGAGGATGAGCCAATAAAAGAAATTTACAGCGTAGCAATACTCGCAAGGTCTGCCGGACAGAGAAATATTCCCGTACATATTTTTCCTTTTAGGATGAAAGAATCTATAATGAACGTATATATTACAAGAAAACCAAAATATCTGGTTTCTTTCTGGAAAAGCATTCAGAAGATGTATCTGTATTTTGAAAAAAATAAAAAGATAGCATCATATAGTGTGAAGCCTGACGGAAGCTATGAAGTGGAAGATGTAGAAGTAAAAGAATGATATTTTTAAAAAGCGAGCGCTTTATGTGCCCCATCACAAAAAGGCAGGTTTTTGCTCATTCCGCACCGACAAATTGAGATTCGTTCTTTTTTAGGCAAAGTTTTACCTTCTTCATCTACTACTAAAAAGTTGCCCGTAATAGTAACAGGGCCTTTTGGTTTAAGTGTTATAGTGCACGGAGCCTGCGATTCGTTTTGTGAGTTGTTTTCCATCTGAGTCAGATTTTAATAATCGTAAATTATCTTTTAAAAATAAAATATAATCAAACCAGGGAAATAATATTATCAAAAAGTTTAAATCGTAAAAACACAGAAAATTATGTTACAAAAAAAGACCTTTTATATCTCGGAATTAAAGAAGTATAGTAATAATATGAAACTAAACCTAAAAAGGTTTAGCGTTGAATAAAATAATCAGGAGGTATTAAATCGTGATTAGATTAAACTACCTTGTTAGCACAGCAACTTGCTGCAACGGCATCAGGCTTTGCTTTAAACGTGAAGCCCATAGACAAAATATATCCCATAGCCTCGCGCAGCGCAATATTACTGTTAAAGCGGGGGTTGGTATTAATATCGGCATGAACTTCCAACTCAGTTTTATATCGGTCAAACAAGGGACAAAGTTTGTAAGCTATATCAATAGAGCGGGCAACTTCTATCAGCAAACGCTCTTTCAGCGTCATTTTTTGTTGGGTCTTTTCGTTTTGTATGAACATATAACCTCCACGTCCTTTTCTAAGTACCAAAATCACAGTAGCAAATTCTGTTTCGTTGCCGCGAACCTGGCTATCCGTACCTATACAGATTTTGATAGGATTGCCCAGCTCTCTTTCGCGAATCAGCGCATCCTCAAGAGCCTGAGTAATAGGTTTATCTAATCTTTGGCCATCTAACCTTCTCCATGTTTTATCTGTTAAACTTTCCATATAATTTTTTCTTTAAAGTTACAGGTTTATATAATGGAAGGAATCGAACAACCAATTTATTATCCACATAGATGTACAGAAAATGGAAAATGTTGCCACACTTGTAATCTGCATGAAATTTGTTTCTAATTATCCACAAAGCACATTCGTGAGTATAACAAAAACTTAAACATATGGTTAAGATTTGTTTTGACAGAAGAGATCACCACAGATCATTAAAAGGAAACAACATATAAAATATAAGATGAGTAAAGATGTAGATGAGTTAAATTTACATTTCAGATATTTATAAAATGAAAATACTGCGATACCTTTTCTATGCACTTAGCGCCACATGTGTCATCTTTTTATTATACTACCGATTGTGGTTTTTGCGGCTGCCTGATAAGACAAATACCGGCATATTTGAAAAGTGTGGGTTTCTCCGGCAAACGGAAAAGTTGCAAGTGTTACGCCATACAACGATAGCATATTGAATATCTTTAAAGATAAATATGGTATTATTCGTGTATGGACAAATGATGTAGATTCTAAAGGAACTATTATTTCAATCGTGTTGGATGTTACCAACGTACATTATCAACGCGCTCCGGCTGCAGCAAAGGTAATTGACTCCAGATATACGCGTGGAAAATTTAGAAATGCAGTAGTAAACGAAAACACATTTGGTATAAGGTTTGAAAACGAGCATAACGAAATATTGTTCGAAACCCCGCAAGGTAAAAGATGTAAAGTAATACAAATAGCAGGCCTTCTGGCAAGGAGAATAGAAGATTATGTAGATCAGGGGCAAGAAGTAGAAAAGGGAGAGGTAATAGGACTCATTCGATTGGGAAGCCAGGTAACCATCATATTACCAAGCGGAGTGAAACCTACAGTGATACCGGGTCAGGAAGTTGAAGACGGAGCGCCTATTGCTGTTTTAGAAGAATTATAATCTAACAAAGCAATTGAAACAAAATACAAACAAATTAAAGCTATTCCGGAAAACGGATTAAGGATATGATACTTTGCTCCGGTAAAGGAATGTATCTGCCAAAAACGATAAGGATTTTCGATACGGCTCATCACAAAAATGGTGTTTTTGCAGGAAAATTGCTCATGCACGGCGAAGAAGCAAGTGATAATTAACGCAACAACAATAAAAGCAAACAAAAACATGGCGTGTAATTCTTTCCGCTTAAGTATTGGTGGCAAATTGTAATTCCTGATTTTAGATTGAAAGATTTTTAAAAACGAAAGAAAAAAACCACAACCCAAAACATCGAGTAATATGTCATTAAATTCAAAATATTTATTGTAATGCCCATACAAATAAATATATTGAATGTATTCATCCACAATCATGACCGGCAGACTTAGCAAGACAGCTTTTGCAGCATTAGAGCAAGCAAAGTATAAGATCGAGCAAAGAATACCATATTCTACTACATGAATCAATTCGATATTCATCTCCAGCAAGAAGAAAAAATGAGCTACCACTGAGGCAGAGAAAAATAAAAGAAAAAAAAGATAATAAATTCTTTTGCGCTTAAACGCAATATATAAAGCAGAGCAAATAAGTATTACGCCAAGGGCTGCGCCGGATAACATCACTGATTTATTGTAAACAGGCAGAGTGAGCTTATTCATGATGCGAATAGAAAGTTGAACAAAAGCATCATGAAAGAAAATAATTAGTAAAGCATATATCAGTGCAATAAACAAAAAAAATATACGGTTCGTGAACATCACGAATTACAAAGAAAAAAAGGTAAAATAAGGTCAAGAAGACTTTATGCTCTATCTTCAATTTTTACGAAAGGCCTTTGCTTCGGGCCATTGTAAATTTGACGCGGCCTACCAATGTCTTCATTCTTTTCGCGCATCTCTTTCCACTGAGCAATCCATCCCGGCAGCCTTCCCAACGCAAACAACACAGTGAACATAGGCGTTGGAAAACCAAGCGCTTTGTAGATAATGCCAGAGTAAAAATCCACGTTGGGATAAAGCTTCCTTTCTATGAAGTAACTATCGCTAAGCGCGGTTTCTTCCAACTCTTTAGCTATTTCAAGTAAAGGATCGTGAATACCGAGCTTAGATAATATATTATCACAAGCCTGTTTAATGATTTTAGCACGAGGATCGAAGTTTTTATAAACTCTGTGGCCGAACCCGAAGAGCAACCTTTTCTTGTCTTTGGCTTCAGCAACAACTTTTTTGACATCACCACCATCATTATCGCGAATATATTCCAGCATCTCCAGCACTTCTTGGTTTGCTCCTCCGTGCCTTGGCCCCCACAAAGCTGCAATACCGGCCCCAATCGAAGCATAAAGGTTAGCATGAGACGAACCAACAATGCGTACAGTAGAAGTAGAGCAGTTTTGTTCATGGTCTGCGTGCAAAATCAAAAGCTTGTTCATAGCATCTACAACCACCGGATCGGGATGATAATCTTCGGTAACGTTACCAAAGGTCATATATAAATAGTTCGTCACATAGTCGTATTTATTTTGAGGATACAACACTGGATGCCCTTTCCCTTTTTTCTGTATCATCGCACAAATCGTAGGCATTTTTGCCAGCAAACGTATGATGGTGAGATTAGTCTGTTCAGGCCTTGTGTTTGGATTGAGCGAATCGGGATAAAAGGATGAGAGAGCGGAGATCATTGTCATGAGCTGCCCCATCGGATGAGAGCCGGTGGGGAATACTTCAAAAACTTTCATGAGATTCTCATGAACCAACGTATGAGCAGTAACGTTTTTGGTGAAATCTTCGTACTGCGCTTTGTTGGGAAGTTCTCCGTAAATCAATAAATACGCTACTTCGAGGAAAGATGCGTGCTCTGCAAGATCTTCGATATTATATCCGCGATAACGAAGGATACCCTTTTCCCCATCCAGAAAAGTAATACTGCTGATAGTGCTGCCGGTGTTGCGGTAACCCTCATCGTAAGTGATAAGTCCGGTTTGGGCGCGCAATTTTGAAATATCCACAGCGCTTTCGTTTTCGCTGCCGGTAATAACCGGAAACTCGAATTGTTTCGAACCAAAAGCCAGGGTCACCTTATCAGACATGAGATTTATTTTTTGTAATTGTTTTGTAATAATTTATATGTGTTCAAAAGTAACATTTGAGAAGAATTTCAAAAGGGACGATTGTTTAAAATGCTTAAAATTTTGTATGTTCAAATAGAAAATCAAAGAATGTAAATGATTTGTTTTGAGAAAAAATTCTTCTAACCGTAGCAATCACATCTTTCATTAAACAGAAGGCATCATGGAAAAAAGAGTAATTTTCACAGAAAAAGCCCCGGCACCCATCGGGCCATATTCACAGGCTATACAATGCGGAAACATGATTTTTGTTTCTGGACAAATAGCTATAAATCCACAAACCAGTGAGATGGAAAACCATAACATAGAGGAAGAAACACACAGGGTGATGAAAAACATTCAAGCCATTTTGAATGCAGCGGGGTGCGATTTTTCCAACATAGTTAAGACAAGCATTTTTCTAAGCGACATGAATTTTTTTCCTATTGTCAACAAAATTTATGCTGGGTATTTTTCTGATCATCCGCCTGCGAGGGAAACCATACAGGTAGCCAGGCTTCCTAAAGATGCTCGGGTTGAAATATCAGTTGTGGCCATGAAATAATTTTTTGGTTTTTGTGAAACATTGCAAGAGAGTTTTCGTATAGCTTATCAGAACCTAAAACTAGAACCTATGAAAAACATAATAGCAACCTTAGCAGTGATTGGAACTTTCTCATATTCATTTGCAGCAAATCCGGGAGCAAAGCATGTATTCAAGGATCCGGATGCAGAAGTGGCCTTGGAACTTGAACGTGGAAAGGGAGAGGTGATTTTACACATTCTTGCTCAGGACATTGCTCAGTACGATCACATCATTATAGAGCGTAGTGGTACAGGCGGAGAGTTTTACAGCCAGGTAAAATATATTCAGGTAGATGGGGTAAATGCAATAGATGGAAATTATCTCTTAAGTGCTGATAAATATCCGCTTCCTGCAAGTGTTGATGCACATTACAGGATTAAAACCGTGACTAAAGATGGAATTACCCGCACTTATCCGAGTGTTTCCGTAAATGCTAATTAATTAGTTCCAAAGACGGCTAACCATACAAAACTTTATTACGTTTGTCACCAAAACAAAGTGTCCATAGTCAGAGAGAAGGGGTCGCAGCTGCGACCCTTTTTTATTTAAACAGTTTGCTTGCGCAGCCTTGCCACAGGAATGTGCATCGCCTCGCGATATTTCGCTACAGTTCTTCTAGTAAGTTTATATCCCATCTCGTTTAATATTTCGGTTAGGTCTTGGTCTGTGTATGGAGAAGCCTTGTTTTCTTTTTCTATAATCCCTTTTAATGCATTTTTGACTTCATGCGTGCTTACCTCTTCGCCTTCACGGGTAGTGAGCGCATCGCTGAAAAAAAACCTGAGCGGAAACGTGCCAAACTCTGTTTCAACGAATTTATTGTGCGTTATGCGCGAAAGAGTAGAGACATCAAGTTTGGTAACTTTTTCTATATCTTTTAAAATCATCGGCTTGAGAGAAGACACATCACCGGTAAGGAAAAAGTCATGCTGAAGCATAACAATAGCATTCATTACGGCAAGCATAGTATTTTGCCGCTGTTGAATCGCATCAATAAACCATTTGGCGCTTTCAATCTTTTGTTTGATAAAGTGAATGGCTTCGCGGTCTTTGCGCGAAAGTTTTTTACTTTTTTTTAAACGCTGCAACATTTCCCTGAATGCTTGATTAATGCGTAATTCTGGAGCGTTACGCCTATTTAAAGACACAACGAGCTCGCCATTATTGTTGTGTACTGCAAAATCAGGAACGATGTAATGTTCATTGTTATCGGTTGTTTCTGCAGCGCTGGACGGCTTTGGATTTAAATGTGTAATCTCATGTAAAACATCTTTGAACTTTTCTTGAGATACCCCAAGAATTTTTTCCAGCTTATCGAAATGTTTTTTAATAAATAAATCAAAATGTTCTTCTATAATTTGTAATGCCAGAATAGTGCTGTGTGTTTTATATGGTTTACGTCTTAATTGTATTAGCAAACACTCCTGAAGATTTCGTGCACCAACCCCAGGCGGATCAAGCTGCTGGATAAAGCTCAGCACTTTTTCTACTTCCTCTTTGGAGCAATAGATGTTTTGAGAGAAAGCCAAGTCGTCTTCTATAGCCTGCAAATCTCTGCGCAGATATCCATCATCATCCAGGCTTCCAATTATTTGGTGGGCAATAGCGATTTCTTTCTCATTTAAATCAAATGCGTTCAGTTGCTCCAGAAGTTGCTGCCGCAAGGTTTCTTTTGCCACAAGCGGAAGGGGTTTTTTTTCATCTTCTGGTGTATGAACAGCTTCTGGCTCGTAGAAGTCTATATTTTCATTTTCATCATCGTAATAATAGGACAAATTAATATCATCAGCCTCATCGGTGTTTTGTATTTGCATTTCGTTGTCTTCCTCTGATTCAACATTTTCATCTTCAATAGGCTCTTCATCATAACTTGCTACCTCCGAAGGCTCTTCTTCCGTTGTAAAGGTATCCTTATCTTCTGAACCTTCCTCTAAAGCCGGATTTACTTCGAGCTCTTCTTTAATTCGCTCTTCCAACTGAATCACAGGCAAATACAGTAGCTTAAGCAACTGAATCTGCTGCGGGCTTAATTTCTGTACAAGTTTTTGTTCAAGCCTTTGTTGAATCATAATAAAATACTAAATACATCTACACAACACAATATTACAATTTTGTCCCCAAAAACTTAATTGGAACTTACAGTTGGGAAAAGGCTTTTATAATAAATGGGTTTACATTTTAATTTTTACCAGCTGATGAAAAATAAATATTCCTTATTTCTTAATTTATGATAAATACGTTATCAGAAATTTGAAAAAAGTTGACGGTTTAGAGTTTTGCTAAGCCCTTTAAAAGAAAATAAAATGAGCAGAATAACAGTAGCCAGAGGAGACGGAATAGGTCCCGAAATAATGGACGCCACGTTGGAGATTTTATTTGCTGCAGGCGCAGACTTACAAATAGATGAAATAGAGGTGGGTGAAAAAGTATATTTGGCAGGCAACACATCTGGTATTTCTAAAGAATCGTGGGATATTATAAGGCGAAACAAAGTGTTTTTAAAAGCCCCGATAACAACTCCACAGGGTGGAGGCTACAAAAGCCTAAACGTTACAACACGTAAATTCCTGGGGCTATATGCTAATGTTCGTCCATGCAAAAGCTTGCATCCCTTCGTGGAAACCAAGCATCCCCAAATGGACATAGTGATAGTGCGCGAAAACGAAGAAGACCTTTATGCCGGTATTGAACATCAGCAAACTGATGAAGTAGTTCAGTGCCTTAAGTTAATCAGCCGACCGGGTTGCGAAAAAATTGTGCGGTATGCGTTCGAATATGCCAGACAATACGGAAGAAAAAAAGTAACCTGTTTTACTAAAGATAATATTATGAAACAAACCGATGGTTTGTTTCACCAGGTGTTTGATGAAATAGCAAAAGAATATCCAGAAATTGAAAACGAACATTGGATCATTGATATCGGTGCAGCAAAGATGGCCGATACACCCGAGGCTTTTGATGTGATTGTAATGCCCAACCTGTATGGCGATATCCTGAGTGATGTTGCAGCTCAGATAGCGGGATCGGTAGGGCTGGCCGGCTCTGCCAATATTGGTGAAGAATGTTCTATGTTTGAGGCCATTCATGGATCTGCTCCTCGTAGGGCAGGGCAAAATCTTGCAAATCCCTCCGGGTTATTGCAAGGAGCAGTGATGATGCTCAATCACCTCGGACAAACCGAAGTGGCAGAGCGGATACAAAATGCGTGGCTAAAAACTATAGAAGACGGAATCCATACTTACGATATTTACCAGGAAAACGTCAGCAAAGAAAAAGTGGGCACCAAGGAATTTGCTAAGGCAGTGATTCAAAGGCTTGGCGAGAAGCCATCTACATTTAAACCAGTTTCTTACGCCAAAGGCACTGCGCTCAATCTCCCGAAATATCAACGCAAAGAGCCCGCAAAAAAAGAACTCGCCGGAGTGGATATTTTCGTTCACTGGAGCGGAAAAAATCCTGATGAATTGGCATCGTTGATGCAACAAATCAATACTTCCGATACAGAACTAACCATGATAACCAATCGTGGCATTAAAGTGTGGCCGGAGGGGTTTGAAGAAACCTTCTGTACCGACCACTGGCGTTGCCGGTTCAAACCTCGCGAAGGCAAAGCCATTACCAACGCCACCATAGTACAACTGTTGCAAAATGCAATAGAGAAAAAAATAGATACTATAAAAACAGAAAACCTCTATAACTTCAACGGCAAACCAGCTTATTCGTTGGGGCAAGGGCAGTAGTATTTAAGCAGATATTTGCCCACGGAGAAACATTTCCTATTTTTAGAATAAATGGAATTTTTCAGCGGGCGCACTTTGCTGATTGCCACTAAACATGGTAAAGAAATGGCTATTGCCCCCTTGATGGAAAGGGCACTACGGGTTAAGTGTGTAGTAGCAAAGGATTTTGATTCAGATGTTTTTGGCACATTCTCCGGCGAAGTGCCCCGAGAAAATAGCCCACTAGAAACAGCAAGGAATAAGTGCATGGCGGCTATGAAGCAGGAAGGAGCAGACCTATGCATTGCCAGCGAAGGGTCTTTTGGCCCTCATCCTCTGATTCCTTTTGCTTATTGCGATGAAGAATGGTTGCTAATGAAGGATATGTTGCATGGCCTCGAATTTTCTCATTGTGAGATAAGTCCTGAAACCAATTTTGATGCGCGCGAAATAGTATCTGAACGCGATTTGAAGGAGTTTGCTAAAAAAGTCAGATTCCCGGAGCACGCTTTGATATTAAGACCGGGAGAAAAAAATTATAACGACATGGCTAAAGGGGTTCAGTCAGAATCAATGTTGCTGAGCGTCTTTCGCAGCATTATTTCAAAATACGGAACATGTTATGTGGAAACAGACATGCGCGCTCATCTTAATCCCACAAGAATGAAAGTCATAGCGAGGGCAACAGAGCAACTTGTATTAAAGCTGCAGAAATTGTGCCCTGTTTGTGGTACGCCTGGTTTTGGAGTAACCAGGGTTAACCCGGGATTGCCTTGCGAACTTTGCGGCAATCCTACTGCTTCAACACTGAGCTATACCCTTTTTTGCCAAAAATGCAAACACGAACAAACGCAACTTTATCCCCGGGGAAAACAAACAGAAGAGGCTCGCTTTTGTAATTGGTGTAATCCCTAAATAAAGTAGCCCTAAAAGAAATATAATCGAAAACAGACTTTCTATTTTTTATTAGGCAACAGTAAATACATAAATCTAAATGTGATTACATTATTGAATTGCTTACTGACGCGTGTAGCTGGCAGAGCATCCCTCATACCAATGAGTGAATAAGAAAATCTGCCCCCAAATGCAAAACGGTCTTTTACAACAAAATGCAGGCCGGCCTCACCGCACAGGTCAAAGCGACGCGGAGGCTGGATAAACTGTGGCGCAATGGGTGCAGAGTGATCTGGGTTGGTGTAATCTGTTCCGTTGATGATTTGCCTGAAACGCACCATATAACCAAACGAAATGCCTGCCGAAAAAATAACAATGCGCTTATCGTGCACATTGAACAATATAGGTACTTGCACATAGTCGTGAACCAATCGAAAAGTGCTATCTGCATTAAGGTTGCCAAACAATCGCCTTTGTGCCCCTTTCATATTGTACAAAAGTTCCATACTCACGCTCATATGTTTATGAAACTTTACTAATGCTCCAATACCAACATGTGCGCCGAGATATTTGTAGCCTGCATCATCATCTCCATCTACCTGGCAGGCATTTAATCCTGCAATAAAAAGCCCTCTGAAAAGGCCTTTACGAAAATCAGGCGGGTCTTCGTCTCTTTCTTCAGGATAACGGAAGGTTTCATTTTCTTCTGTGGCTATTCCCTTTTTTCTTTTATTCATTTTTTCTTCTTGTTCGGTGTTGTTCACATTTTCATCCATGGAAGGGGTTTGCTGTTTTTCTACTGTCTTTTTTTTATTTTTATTCAGGTCAATGCGTATAACCGGTCCATCCTGTGCAACCATAAAGGCCGGAAGCAGACTTAATATCCACAGTGTTTGTTTTTTTAATATCATGGCTCCAGTCGAGTAAGTAATTTTACGAGTAATATTTTACCAATAACATTAATGCTCAAATACAATACAACATTATTAAAAAAAATAGAGGAAATACTGCGCGCCACCGGTTACACGGTCCGATACGAGAAGGGAAATTTCAATAACGGATGTTGTGTGTTAGAACAAAAGAAAGTAATTGTTATTAATAAGTTTCACAGCCTGGAAAGTAAAATCAATAGTCTTATAGAAATTCTTTCAGAATCTGAAGTAAATCCTGAAATGCTGGAAGAAGACGAGCGTAAGTTATATTTGCTGTTAATGTCGGAAAAGTCTCCATCCTTGTTTGGATAAATTAATTATTGTGAAGGTAACTTTTTTGGGCACGGGAACGAGCGCCGGCGTGCCGCTTATTGGTTGTAAGTGTGATGTATGCGCAAGCGCCGACCCGCGCGACAACCGCCTGCGCTGCTCGCTCTTTATAGAATGCGACAGCATGAAATTACTTATTGACATCGGGCCTGACTTTCGTCAGCAAATGTTGCGGGAGAATATTTCCAGCCTGGATGCCGTGCTGATTACCCACGCTCATCGCGACCACGTAGGAGGATTGGACGATATACGCGCCTTAAATTTCACCATGCGTAAACCTATTGATATATATTGCGATGAAGTGTCTGAAAAAGGAATTAAAGATTTACATCCATACGTTTTCAGCGATACGAAATATCCTTATTTGCCTCAAATACGTTTTCATCGCATTACCGATAAGCCCTTTAGTGTAGGAAACCTGGAGATAATCCCAGTCGAAGTGATGCACGCCGATATGCCGGTTAAGGGCTTCAGAATCGGAAAATTTGCTTATATCACAGACTGCAAGTTTATATCAGAGAGTGAATTGCGAAAGCTTGAAGAACTGGATACACTGGTTTTGAGCGCCCTGCGCGACGAGCCGCACTATTCACATCTCACATTTAGCGAGGCTATCGCTCTGGCACGAAAGATAAACCCTCAGCGCACATATTTTATTCACATGAGCCATCAGGCAGGGAAGCATGAAGATCGGCAGCGGTTGCTTCCGGAGAATTTTTTCCTAGCTTATGATGGATTGAAATTGGAGGTTTAGAAGATTACCCGTTTATTATTTTACTGAATTATTTCTCCTTTTCCATCCCTCTTGTAAATTCCTATGTTTGCAATCCTAATTGTGACGCATGGACAAAAGCCTTGAATTTAACCGCAACGAAGACTACAACCGGCTGCTGGTTAGCGAGTTGAAAAATCAACTGGAACAAATAAAATTAGGAGGAGGCAAAAAAGCTATCGAAAAACATAAAGAAAAAGGTAAACTGACAGCCAGAGAGCGGCTGGACTTGCTCTTTGATAAAAACAAACCAACCCTCGAAATTGGAGCATTTGCAGGATGGGAGATGTATCAGGAATATGGTGGTTGTGTGGCTGGTGGCACAGTAGTAATGATAGGATATATTAAAGGCAGAATCTGTATAGCAGTAGCTAATGATGCAACCGTTAAAGCCGGAGCGTATTTTCCCATATCGGTTAAAAAAAATTTGCGTGCTCAGGAGATAGCAACTGAAAACCGCATCCCGATAATATATCTGGTGGATAGCGCTGGCGCATTCCTCCCGATGCAGGACGAAGTGTTTCCGGATAAAGAACACTTCGGAAGAATATTTAGAAACAACGCGGTGATGAGCGCTGCGGGCATACCCCAAATAGCTGCCATCATGGGCAGTTGTGTGGCTGGAGGGGCTTATCTTCCCATCATGAGCGATGAGGCGTT
This sequence comes from Chitinophagales bacterium, assembly GCA_033578915.1. Lineage (GTDB taxonomy): Bacteria > Bacteroidota > Bacteroidia > Chitinophagales > LD1 > UBA7692. The sequence continues at coordinate 12,323 of JAVQWQ010000030.1, forward strand.
GATTGTAGAAAAGACTGGATCTGTTTTTTTAGCGGGAAGCTATCTGGTAAAAAGCGCCATTGGCGAAGACGTAGATAATGAAACCCTTGGCGGGGCCACCACGCATTGCGAAATCAGCGGTGTAACCGATTATAAAATGAAAGACGACCAACACGCCATAGAAACCATTCGCAATCTCATAGACAAATTCGGGCACACGGAAAAAGCCGGCTTTGATCGCGTAGAGCCGGCACCCCCTGCTTTAGATGAAAAGGATTTATATGGTATAATACCCGAAGATGGAGCTAAACAATACGACATGCTTGAGGTGATTAAAAGAATAGTGGATAAAAGTGAGATAGAAGAATACAAGCAGGGTTACGGCAAAAGCATTATCTGTGGCTACGCGCGAATAGACGGTTGGGCAGTAGGAATCGTGGCAAACCAGCGCAAAGTGGTAAAAAGTAAAAAAGGAGAGATGCAGTTTGGTGGAGTCATTTACAGCGACAGCGCAGATAAGGCGGCACGATTCGTAATGAACTGCAATCAGCGAAAGATACCTTTAGTGTTCCTTCAGGATGTTACAGGTTTTATGGTTGGCAGCCGCAGCGAGCATGGCGGAATTATCAAAGACGGTGCCAAACTTGTCGCTGCAGTTGCCAATTCAGTGGTTCCCAAGTTTACTATCATAGTAGGAAACAGTTTTGGGGCAGGAAACTATGCCATGTGCGGCAAAGCTTACGATCCACGCCTTATCTTTGCTTGGCCTAACTCAAAAATTGCAGTGATGGGAGGCGAACAAGCCGCAAAAACCCTGCTCCAAATTCAGGTAGCAAATATGAAGGCCAAAGGTAAAGAAGTGCCTCCCGAAGAAGAAAAACAACTGTTGGATACCATCAGGGCAAAATATCAAAAAACTCTAGACCCTCGTTATGCAGCCGCCAGATTATGGACAGATGGCATCATTGACCCGCTGGAGACGCGAAAGGTTATCTCAATGGGTATAGAAGCAGCAAATCATGCCCCTATAACACGGCCGTTTAATGTAGGCATCATACAAACATGAGTTGTTCTACGATAGAGCATCGTGAAAAGACTTCCTGATCAATCCTACTCCCCATCTCATAATAATTAAGCTTCCTGCAAGCCCTAATACACTGTCTATCCATGCAGCAACAGGCATAAAATACACCACAGTAAGCGAAATTAACGCAAAGCAACTTAATACTACATCGCTCAACACGTGTAAGTAAGCAGCATAAATATTGACATCCATCTTCTCTTCTTCTCGATGTAAGACATAAGCGCTTAATCCGTTTATCAATAAACCAAAAACAGCCACAACAAAAGAATAGATAGTAACACTTACCTTCGGTTTTTTAAATTGAGATAAAGTTTCATAAATCATAAAACATGTAACTACCATTAAAATGATGGCGCTCGCAAAGCCACTAAGCGCTAAAATTCGCTTTTGTTTGGATAAGGTAAGCTCTTTTCCGCGCACTCGAATATATAAGTACGCTCCCCATGCCAGCAGCAGTACCAGTACATGCGAAAGCATGTGCCAACCGTCCATGATTAGTGTGATAGAATGTGTAGTGTATCCTACAGTCAATTCCATTATCATGGCAAACACAGAAATCAGTACCACAATCTGAGTGGATTTTTCCTGTGCGTGATAGTGATAATGTACGTGCTCGTGATGAGAATGATTGCCGCCCAAGGCGCTGTAAGTTATGAGTGAGGATTATGGAGCGGGCGAGGCAGGCGTTTGTTGTGCAGGAGCCGTTCCGGGAGCAGGAGACTGCGGTAATACTCCCGGATTGAAGGGCTGATTAGCCATTTGTTGCTCTACTTCGCTCTTTTCAGTTTTTGCCTTATTTTTAGAGAAAGCTCTTTTATCAATAAAAAAAGCAGAACCTACACATAAAACCAACAACAACACAGCAAGCGTCCAGGTGGTTTTTTCAACCACATCGGCGCTTCTGCGTGCTCCCAGGATTTGTTGTCCAACATTCCCAAAGGTAGCCGAAAGTCCTCCCCCTTTTGGGTTTTGAATTAGTACAACCAGCGATAATAATACGCAGATAATAATGATAAATACTGTGATGGCAATGTACATGCTTATAGTTTTTCTTTTAATTCCGCTATGCGGGCTGCGAAATAAGCATTTTTATCCGGAAACTTCAACTTTAATGCCTCATAAATCCCAATGGCTTGTTTTAACTTGCCTTGCTGCTCCAAAAGCCGAGCATATGTCTCTGTTACGGGGAAAGAATGTTTTTCATCAAAATGAAGCGGAGCGCGCGTTTTTTTCCGCTCTATTTGCGCAGCGATGAAATCATTAAGCCCTTTGGCATAATGCGTTTCCTGCTCAATTTTTTCTTCAACAAGTTGGTAGGGAATCTGTTGTGGCGGATAAAGCGCATTTTCATCTTCTTCCCTATTGTAAGAGGCATCCCTTTCTTTCTTTGATTGAGTCGGATCTTGGGCAAGGTTTGAAGAGGTGTTCATGAAAAGTTTTAACCACTCTTCAAAGCTGTGAATCTCATCGCGTATAGAAACAAAATCTCTTTCATGTTCTGATATATTTTTTTCCGAAGTCGCTGCTTTCAAAGAAGAAAAAAGCTGCTCCCCTTCTTCGGCCCCGATGGTATGCGGTGTGCTTGTTTCATCATTTGTTGGCACAGCAGCTACCACTTCCACTTTCATTTCAGCCGCATGTTGCATCTCATCAACGAAAGCATTCCCATTATTTGTTGATTCTTTGGAATCAGGCTGAATTGCTTCTCCTTCAAGATATTTTTTAAACCATCTACGATCGCTAACGTATGGAATACACGAACGTATGGCTTCGTCACTCTTAAGTTTTTTTGCCAGCGCTATGCGTGCGGAAGAGAACCATGGATAGGCAGTAAGATATGCGTTGAGCTGTTCTAAGCTCAGCGACTCGAGATGTTGTAGAATATGTTTGTTTGGCCGGAACAAACTATATGTTTTAAAACAAAACTACATAATCTCTGCTGCAAAGTATTGTGCACTACACATATTCAGCGTCTTGCTTGATGGGGTAGCGCATCAGGAAGTTGATGGCCCGCTCCATAGTCCAGTTGCCGAAAATCACCTTATGCAGCGCCAGCAAAATGGGTGCAGGCTGTTGAATTTTCTCAACTATCAGTTTGCCTATCTTTAATGTTCTCACGCCTTCGGCCACTTCGCCGAGCGAATCGAGGATGTCTGAGAGTTTTTCTCCTTTGGCAAGCCTGTATCCTACCGTGTAGTTTCGCGATTTAGGCGAAGAACACGTAGCTATCAGATCTCCTATCCCTGCCATACCCAAAAAGGCCTGTTTGTCTGCCCCTAAAGCTTTGCCGATGTAAATCATTTCTGCCATGCCGCGGGTAATAAGCATAGCTCTCGCATTTTCACCGAAGCCCAGCCCGCTAAGCGCTCCCGAGGCGAGCGCCAGATAATTTTTCAAGGCACCTGCCAGTTCAATCCCCAGCAGGTCGCGGCTGCCCAGCACGTGAAACCTGTGGCTGCGCAGGCAGCTCTGCCCCTCGCGCACTACCTCGTCAAAGCGGCTGGCAATAACGGTGGCAGCAGGCTGATTGGCGGCCAGTTCAGCGGCAAGGTTAGGGCCGGCAAGGCAACCCACACGCACTACGCCCGTTTCTTCGCGAATGAGTTCGCTCATCGTCTTGATGTCTTTTAGCGATATATCCTTTACCTCAGCGCTGTCGAGGTCAAACTCGGTATGAAGCCCTTTGGTGGCATGTATCACAATATGGTCTGGTCGAAGATAAGGCGAAAAATCCCTTATCATGGCTTTAAAGAACTGCGAAGGCACCACAGGAAAAATCAGGTAACAGCGCTGTGCCACCTCCTCCAGCGAATGTGTTACCTGCACCCGCTTGTGAAAGGAGTGGCCGCGATATTGACGCGTTTTCGCGATTTGTTCCAATACATCCGTTGAGCGGTCGTACAACAGCACATCCACATTTTCTGCCAGCAAGTTGGCAATGGCAGAGCCAAAACTTCCCGCACCGATAACACCTGCAGTTTTTCCTTTCATGAACAAGCAGATTGCATCGCTAAAAATAAAAAAATGGCTGAAGGAGAAAATTTGCAGCGCAATAGTTACATAAAGCGAAAAACATCTTGGGGTGCCCTCTGCGGGGTTCGCTATCGCTTCCGCCGCGACCGCGCTGCCCGGTCGCCAAGCCTATATAAGAGCAGCGCGGTCGCGGCCGCTTGCTGCGCGCGCGCCCTCCGCATCCCTCACCCGAATTTCTGCTACACTATTCTTCAACGTTTGATGAAGATGTATTTTTAACCCTGTTTATTTAAGCAATGCACTTATTTAACTCCCTTACTGAAATCTTGAAAATTACATAAGCATAATGAAGTTAAATGCGCAAATACTTTACCTAAATATCTATTTATTCAGGTATAAATGTGTGGATTGAACTTCTTAAGGCAATATTCTCAGAACCTGTTCTGTTGTGTTTTCTCTTCCACCTAGAATTGCAGTCATAGATACCTTAAGTGCGGAGTCGGGTTTAGTAAACGTTCTGTAATACACTTTACCGTAGTAAACAGTATCCGGTTTATCGCTAAACTTCCATTTAAATTGAGTGGCATCCTTAGAGCAGGAAGCATCAAACAATACAGGAATATTTACAAAAACACTGTCAACTTTTGTGCCTACGGTAAAACAGGCAGAAGGTTCTTTTCCACATGAACACAGCATGACCGAAATGGCTACTGGCAAAATGAGCTTAAGGATAGATTTCATGCAATCAAATTTTATTTAGATAATAAATTAAAAAAATGAGGAGAATTTCTATCAGCCATGAACATCTAAAAACCTCCGCTAAATTATTTTTTTATTGCAATTCCGATAATTCTGACAAGCTTATAAGTTTAACATATAATTAAGCGGCAACAACTATCAAATATTGCGAACCCCGGGGGCAAACGTCAATAAATTTGCCAGAGATAGATGTAAACAATTCTACAAATCCAGAATTTTTTGAAAATTAAAAAAGTTTCTATATGACATAGCTTCAGCAAAAACAAATAAAATTTTTAACTCATCGTGTACAATACAAAACAACGTATGCAGGCGAAATATTATGTTTGAGGCGAAAACCGTGTAATGTTAGAAAAATTTGTCCCGCAAGGTTCTAAAGATACGCGCTCCGGCTTTGGAGATGCAATGTTGCATCTGGGCAAGATTAATCCTCATGTGGTGGCGCTTAGTGCAGACCTTGCCGGCTCTTTAAAATTAGATGCATTCATCAAAGCCTTTCCGGAACGCTTTTTTCAGTGCGGCATAGCAGAAGCCAACATGATGGGTATAGCTGCTGGCCTTACCATAGGCGGTAAGATACCTTTTGCTGCTACATTTGCCAACTTCGCAACCGGGCGAGTGTACGATCAAATACGGCAATCTATTGCCTACAGCGGCAAGAATGTAAAAATTGCAGCTTCTCATGCCGGACTTACCCTTGGCGAAGACGGAGCCACACATCAAATTCTTGAAGACATCGGATTGATGCAAATGCTTCCGGGCATGACGGTGATTAATCCCTGCGATTACAACCAGACTTATGCAGCAACCCTTGCAGCCGCAGAACATGTTGGGCCTGTATATCTGAGGTTTGGCCGTCCTAAGTGGCCTGTCTTTATTCCTCCAGACACACCGTTTGTTATTGGCAAAGCGCTGGAGATGAGCAGCGGCCATGATGTAGCCATATTTGCCACCGGCCACATGGTATGGAAAAGTGTAGAAGCGGCCAAACAACTTGAATCTCAGGGAATTTCGGTGGCGCTCATCAACATTCATACCATTAAACCTTTAGACGAAGAAGCTATTCTTAACACAGTGGCAAAAACCCAATGTGCCGTAGTGGCAGAGGAGCATAATATTATTGGGGGATTGGGAAGCAGCATCGCATCCCTGCTGTCCAGAAAATATCCGGTACCCATCGAAATGGTTGCGGTAAACGACACTTTTGGTGAAAGTGGTACCCCAGAGCAGCTTATGCAAAAATACGGTATTGATGTTCCTGATGTGATAAATGCCGTGATGAAGGTGTTGAAACGCAAAAGACAGAATTAACTCATATTTGCAAAAACCACGAAAGCCATAATACAGATAATACTCTTAATTAATATTTGCCTATGCAAATCTCCGATAGTCAAATTTTGGAAATGTTTCATTCCGGTAAGCGCGAAAAGGCTTTTTCGCTGCTGATGGAAAAATATCAGGAGAGGATTTACTGGCACATACGCAGAATGGTAATGATTCATGAAGATGCCGATGATGTAATGCAAAATACTTTTGTTAAAGTGTGGAATGCGCTTGAAAATTTCAGGGCAGAATCGCAGTTGTACACCTGGTTGTATCGCATAGCAACCAATGAAGCGCTTAATCATCTTCAAATCAAAAAGAAAAAAGCAGCCGTTCCTTTTGAAAGCAGTTCATCGGCAGACCAGGATGACGACAGCAACTTCGGCCCATCAAACTACTTGAAAAGCGACCCATACTTTAACGGAGATGAAATAGAGTTGAAACTGCAACGAGCCATTGATTCTTTGCCCGATAAGCAAAGGCAAGTATTTCTGCTGCGCTATTATGATGAAATGCCCTATGAACAAATGAGCGAAATACTGGGCACAAGTGTAGGTGCGCTTAAAGCATCATATCACCATGCCGTGCAGAAGGTAGAAGCATATTTGATGAAAAACGATTAAACCCTACTTAATAAAGCACATCTAAACAATGCTTGAGCAGGTATGAAAAAGGAAGAAATACGTGATGAACTGAAGCAAATAGCTCCCAATATGCCCCTACCGGGCAACACCTCTTTTTTTACACTACCCGACAACTATTTTTCATCAGCCCAACAACAAATTTTTCAAAAAATAAAACTTGAAGAGCAATGGAAAAATGCGGCTGATCCGGCTCTATCTCCTGTACTTTCTCAAATGAAACACTCAAAGGCTTTTTCAATGCCCGAGAACTATTTTTCTGAGTC
>JAVQWQ010000031.1:0-19025 GCA_033578915.1 Chitinophagales bacterium
CCTTTATAAATTTCTATTTTAACGAGACCGGATTAATATAATTGATTTTTTGTTCAGTCGTCCTCACTTAAATTTAAGTCGAATCGCCGGACAAGTTCTGCAAGTAAAGGATTAATTTCTAACAACCTCTTAAACTTATCTTCAGGGGTATAATAGATTTTTCTGGTCTGGGTATCGTTTTGATTGGACAAAGTTTTAAATTTTATATTGAGATCTGCCCCGGTATGTGACTTATAAAACTTTTTCAAATCCCCGTGCAGCGTTTCGAGCATTTCTCGCTGGGCATGCGACTGGAGGGCTACCTCAAGAAGATTCTGGTCTTTTTTCCACTGCGGTAAGTTGTGTGTCAATAACGCTTTTGCTCCTTTTTTTTCATCCGGCAGCAGCGCAGCAAATTTTCTCCACAATATTTCGATATTCTCCTGCGATAATTCAAACTGTTCTCCGTTAGCAGGCGTTGAGGCTTCTTTTAAAATGTCATTGTCTGCCTGCTGTTTGGATTGTAGCATCGGTGATAGATCTTCGTCGGCTTTAGCAACTCTGGCAGTTCTACGCGCAAACAAAGGAGATTGTGGCGGTGGGGCCTCTGCCAAAAGCGGTTTCTCTGCAGCTTCACTTTGTGCTGAGATAGATGCGGGTGTATTTGTATTTCTTGAATTTATCAGGAAGGAATTACTCTCTTTAGAATGCGCTTCGCCATTCTCAAATGCTATGCTATCAGTTTTTTTTTTCTCCTCTGTTTGCGGAGGGATGACGAGCCTATTTACAAAACACATTTTGATCAAAGCAAGCTCGACGGTCAATCTTTTATTTTTGCTTTGCTTATAGCGCACATCACATTCATTGCCTATTGATAGACAGCTTACCAAAAAAGCTCCATCAGCTAAAGATGCTTGTTGCAGATATTTATCTTTCAATGAGGCGCTAAACCCAAGCAACGCAGCAGTAGGTTCACTTTTACAGAATAAAAGGTTGCGGAAATGCTCACACAGCCCGATGATGAAATCGTCTCCTTCAAAACCTTTCTGAAGTATTTCATCGAATAATCGCATCACTTCAGCAACATTTTCGGCGAGCAGAAAGTCTGTGATTTTAAAAAAATAGTCGTAGTCGAGCACGCTGAGGTTTTCAAGCACATCTGCATACATGAGCTTTCCACCTCCGAAACTAACCAGGCGGTCGAACATGCTGAGTGCATCGCGCATACCGCCATCGGCTTTTTGCGCAATGATATGCAGGGCATCATCTTCAAACTCAACCTGTTCAACTCTGCATATTTCTCGAAGATGTTTTACGATAGTTTCAACGGGTATGCGCCTGAAATCAAAGATCTGGCAACGCGAGAGAATCGTGGGAAGTATTTTGTGTTTTTCGGTAGTGGCAAGTATAAATTTACAATAGGGAGGTGGCTCTTCGAGTGTTTTAAGAAATGCATTAAATGCGGCCTGAGAGAGCATGTGCACTTCGTCTATTATGTAGATTTTATATTTACCGTACTGAGGGGGAAAACGAACCTGATTGACCAACTCCCTGATATCGTCAACGGTGTTATTAGAAGCGGCATCTAACTCATAGATATTAAAAGAAGCATTTTGGGCAAATGCGGTACAAGAAGGGCAAACACCGCATGCTTCAAATTCTTCGGTGAGGTTTTGGCAATTAATGGTTTTGGCAAGAATGCGCGCAGCGGTTGTCTTTCCTACCCCGCGCGGCCCACAAAAGAGAAAAGCGTGGGCAAGCCGGCCGCTCCTGATAGCGTTGCGCAGCGTATTACTTACGTGCTCTTGCCCAAGCATTTCTTTGAATTTGCCTGGGCGATACTTTCGCGCGCTTACCAGATAGGACGACATATATTTACAAACGTAAAGGATTTGTAATTTAAGTAAGCAACTATCTTCTTAAAAGAAATAAACACTGCATCCACAGGCAAATCTCGTGACAAATTAAAATGCTATGCTTTTTTATTTTTGGAATATGCAACAATATCACGACTTGTTAAATTTTATTTTAAAAAAAGGGGCATTCAAGCATGACCGAACAGGCACGGGCACATATAGTGTTTTTGGATATCAGATGCGTTTTAATCTTGAAGAAGGCTTCCCACTCGTCACCACAAAAAAAATTCATTTCAAATCGGTAGTGTATGAATTGCTTTGGTTTCTGCGCGGGGAAAGCAACATACGATACTTATGCCAAAACGGAGTGCATATTTGGGACGATTGGCCTTTTGAAAAATATAAAAAAAGCGAAGATTACGCGGGTGAAGATATGAAGGCTTTTGCTTTCAGAATAGCACAGGATGAAGCTTTTGCCGCGCGCTGGGGTGAGCTGGGCCCGGTATATGGCGTGCAATGGCGTAGCTGGCAAGGCCCGAACGGAGAAAGCATAGACCAGATTAAATCGTTGATTAATGAGTTGAAAAGTAATCCCGACTCGCGCAGACTCATAGTAAGCGCGTGGAATGTACCTTATGTTCCGCAGATGGCTCTACCGCCATGCCATGTGCTTTTTCAGTTCTACACCACTCCGGGAGAAGATGGCCGCAGAAGGCTTAGCTGCCAACTGTACCAGCGCAGTGCCGATGTGTTCTTAGGCGTGCCTTTTAATATAGCCTCATATGCATTACTAACAATGATGATAGCTCAGGTGTGCAACATGGTTCCCGTAGAATTTATTCATACGCTTGGCGATGCCCATCTTTATGCCAACCATATAGAACAGGCCAGGCTCCAGCTTACCCGTGAGCCACGCCCCTTACCTACTTTAAAACTTAATCCTGCAATAAGAAACTTATTTGATTTCGATTATTCTGATATCGTCCTCGAAAACTACGAACCGCACCCTCATATACCCGCGGCAGTGGCTGTTTAGCGATGCTTTGTATTCTGAATTTGATGCATCCAGACACTGTCTTTTAAATGATTGAAATGTTAAACTCATTATAAATTATTTTGTTGAACTTGATATTTGAATACAGGTAGCGGAGATTTGTATTATGAAAAAAATACTTCATCCCTTTTTTGTTTTGGGTTTTGCTTTAGTTATATTGTATGAACTTTTGAGTTGCCATTCGCTGCCTGCTAAAGTAGCGCTTGATGTGGCAAAAGCCCCTTTCAAAAACCTTTCTGATTATAATTTTTTCGTTGGCCCTTTGAAAGCACTTATTCCAAACGATCGTGTTCTGCCATACGATCTTAACACTCCGTTATTTACAGATTACGCTTTCAAAGAAAGATTCGTGTATGTGCCAGAAGGCAAGTCGGCAGAGTATGATACTTCTGAAGTATTGAAACTACCGGTTGGTTCCTGCCTTATCAAAAACTTCTACTATCCACAAGATTTTAATAAACCGGAAGCAGAAAGAAGAATTTTGGAGACCCGCCTTCTGGTACACCGCCAAAACGGATGGGAAGCGCTGGAATACACATGGAATGAGGAGCAAACAGAGGCTACTTTAAATAATATTGGCGGAATAAAAACTGTTAGTTGGAAACATTATGATGGCTCTGTAAAAACGACTGATTACATCATCCCTACCAAAAATCAATGCAAAGGTTGCCATTGGTATAATAATGCTATCCGTCCTATCGGGCCTAAAATCAGAAATCTGAATAAAGAGTTTTCATACAGCGATGGTAAGGAAAATCAATTGGTTCGCTGGCATAAAATGGGTTTTATTTCACAACTTCCAACGCTTGCAGCTTGTCCCAAAACACCAGATTGGGAAGATTCAATACACTTTTCATTAAATGAGCGTGCAAGGGCCTATTTAGATATGAATTGCGGACACTGCCATAACCCAAAAGGGCCGGCCTACACATCAGGACTCTACCTCAACTGGGAAAATCAGGAACTTGCTAATCTAGGAATATGCAAAACACCGGTTGCTGCCGGCAAAGCTACAGGCGGAAGGCTTTTTGATATAGTGCCGGGGAAACCTGAAGAATCAATTTTATTATATAGAATGAAATCTGAAGATCCTGGAGTGCGCATGCCAGAATTAGGTAAGAATATGCTTCATTCAGAAGGTATCTCACTCATCGAAAAATGGATAGCAGCGATGAGCGCTAAATCTTGCACAAAATAAGTATGCACAGAAAAATAAAGCAATTTCTAGTTTTAACTAAACTAATCGGAGCGTTTTTCTTTTTACTGCAATGTAATTCAACACAAGATGAAAAAATTTCTGTTAAGCGTGTTATAAATGGCAAAATCGTAGAGGACTCCTTGCTATATGTTTTGCCTGAATTCAGCTTAATCAGCCACACCGGTGATACTATCAATCAAAATAAAGTTTTAGGAAAATGGTTAGTTGTAGATTTCTTTTTTACCAACTGCCCGAGTATATGCCCTAAGATGAAGGCTCAAATACTAAGAGTTTACGAGAAATTTAAAGGGAGAGACGACTTCCTTATCTTATCTGTAAGTATTGATCCTCAGCGAGACACCGTTGAAGCGCTTAGAAACTACGCAACGAAGTTGGGAATAAACAACAACTGGTATTTTTTAACTGGAAACAAAGGAGAAATTTACAATACAGCAGATAAAATGCTCATTGCAGCAGAAGAAGACCCTGAAAGTCCGGGCGGCTTTGCCCATAGTGGCAACTTTATCCTGATAGACCCGAAAGGCCGCATCAGAGGCTACTATGATGGAACAAATCCTTCATCGGTTGATAAACTTATAAACGAAATAGAAAAGGTTCTTACTATGTGATTTTACGAAGAATTAGCAATATGATTTTAAAGCGTTACTACTTTAGCACTCGATTTTTTAAAACAAAAAATATTTACTATGGCTGTTTTAGTTGGTAAAAAAGCTCCTTCTTTCAAAGCTTCTGCCGTAATTAATGGCGATGAAATTGTAGAAAACTTTTCTTTAGACCAGTATTTGGGCAAAAAGTATGTGATTCTTTTCTTCTATCCCAAAGATTTCACCTTCGTGTGCCCAACAGAACTGCACGCTTTTCAGGAAAAACTATCTGAATTTGAAAAACGCGATACGGCTGTGGTAGCGGTGTCAACAGACACAGAGCAGAGCCACTGGGGTTGGCTGCAAGTACCCAAGGATAAGGGCGGAATTCAAGGCATTACTTATCCAATCGTTGCAGACACCAACAAAACTATTTCTGCAAATTTTGATGTCTTAAATGGCACTTATTATTATGACGACAACGACCAGATGCAGGCCACTGCCGAACTGATTGCGTACCGTGGACTATTCTTAATTGACAAAGAGGGAATCGTAAGGCATCAATTAGTAAATGATTTTCCTCTGGGCCGCAATGTGGATGAAGCGCTGCGTATGGTTGATGCACTCCGTTTCTTCGAAAAGCATGGAGAAGTATGCCCTGCCAACTGGAAAGAAGGCGATGAAGGACTTAAGGCAACACACGATGGAGTAGCGCAATATTTAACAAAGCACTAATCATACTTCTTTTGAATAAAAAGGTGTGGTAATTTTCATGCCACACCTTTTTTATTTTATAATTGTTGTACAGGATAATGTATCTGACGATTAACTTATGAAGAAAGTAATTATTGCTCCTTCCGTGCTTAGCGCTAACTTTCTCAGGCTTGGTGATGAGTTGGCGTGGATAAATCAGAGTAAGGCCGAATGGATTCACATTGATGTGATGGACGGAGTATTTGTGCCGAATATTTCTTTTGGCTTTCCAATTTTAAAAGCGATCAGGAGCAAGACAAACAAAATTCTGGATGTTCATCTGATGATTACACAGCCGGAAAGATATATTGAAGCTTTTAGAAAGGCAGGTGCAGACGTTATAACCGTTCATTACGAAGGAAATTATCATCTGGATTTAATCCTCAGAAAAATCAAAGAATCGGGAGCTAAAGCCGGAGTAGCTATCAATCCGGCTACACCGGTCAATGTATTGAAAGAAGTGGCGACACTTGCCGACCTTATTCTTATTATGAGTGTAAACCCTGGATTTGGAGGACAAGCTTTTATAGAAAATTCTATTCATAAAATTAAAGAAGCAAAGCAGCTACTGGACAGTATAAAAAGTAAAACCCTCATTGAAGTGGATGGGGGAGTAAATACAGAAAACGCTTTTATGCTTAAGCAAGCAGGTGCGGATGTGTTGGTTGCAGGCAATTCTATTTTTGGCAATGACAACCCAATATCAGTAGTTGAACAATTGCTGGAGAAATAAATTTATGCTTAGTAATTAAACCTTAGTTGATGTATATTATCTTTGCATTGAACGTTCTTTGATAATTGGGGCTGATTGGAATTGACGGGAAGATGTAGCAATATACCGGCATGCCGAGCGTGTATGTAGCTCGTAAATCCACATACGTTTCCTTTTAAATGGCGACTATTCTTACGCCATGGCTGCCTAATCTGAGAGGTTAGGCGCCATTTGCCCCGCGCTTGAGGCACCGTACACAGCGCGCTGGCAATCAGGTTCGGTGCAGTCCCTGAAAAACTCATCCACTTTCAGGGATAAAAATCGGATGTAAGGCCAGGGATAGGCGGGATACTTAGCCGGTCTATGGCACTAAAATCAATAAGTATCTAAGCATGTAGAAAGTATATTGTTGCCTTATCCGGACGCGGGTTCGATTCCCGCCAGCTCCACTTATTCGGGATTTTTGCTATCCATATAGACAGTAACAGGCCCTTCATTGACAAGCTCTACTTCCATGTGCGCTCCAAAAACACCTGTTGCAACCTCCCTGCCTAAATATTTGCTTAAATTTCTTATAAAATTTTCGTATAACGGTATTGCTGTTTCAGGCTTTGCTGCTTTTGTAAACGATGGCCTATTCCCTTTTTTGTAAGAGGCAAAAAGGGTAAATTGACTTACTACTAAAATTCCTCCATTTACATCCAATGCACTAAGATTCATTAAACCCCGCTCATCGCTGAAAACGCGCAACGAAACTATTTTTTTAGCCATCCATTCAAGATCCTGTAGAGTGTCGCCTTCTTCAAAACCCGCTAAAACCAAAATCCCTTTGCCTATCTCTCCGGTAAGTTTTCCATTACTGACCACTCTAGCCTTGGTTACTCTTTGAACAATTGCACGCATACCTTTAGTTCTCCCTGTTTTATAATCGTAGGAAAATTTTTTGTACAAATGAAGAGGAAATTTTTCCTGCTATTCAAGTACCTTACACTTAAAATTAGATTAGAAGAAACAGAAGTTTAATCTTTATGTAACTATGTAAGCAAAGTTTATGATGAAAACGTCATAATTTACACGCCGGATATTAGATATGCTGACTTTTTTTCCTAATCATATTCATTGGTAGATTAATTGTTGCATAAATAATTAAAAATAATTTGTTATATGAACGCAAACAATTTCACTGTAAAATCTCTCGAAGCACTGAATAATGCACAACAGTTTGCTTTTGATAATTCACATCCTTATTTAGATACCTTACACATGCTGAAAGGCATTTTGGACGCTGACGAGGACGCACTTCCATATATACTAGAAAAAGCAGGGGTGAACAGAAACATCCTCTTGGGGAAGGTAGAAGAAAAACTTAAAACCCTCCCTAAAGTAACAGGCAACATGGAAAGCCTCGCTCCTTCGCAAGCTTTTGGTAAAATGATACTGCAGGCCAATAAGATAATGAAGGAGATGGGAGATAGTTATGTTACTCCGGAACATCTTCTCCTGGCGATGTTGTATACACAGGACGATGCAACTCGCCTGCTCAAAGAGGTTGGTGCAGATGAAAAAAAATTGCGGAGCGCTATCGCAGAACTGCGTAAAGGCTCAAAAGTCACCAGCCAGGATAGCGATGCAACCTATAATGCCTTGGGTAAATATGCCATTAACCTAAACGAACGCGCCAGAACCGGAAAGTTAGACCCCGTCATTGGCCGTGATGATGAAATCCGAAGGGTGATGCATATTCTCTCCCGCAAAACCAAAAATAACCCACTGTTGGTGGGAGAACCGGGAGTTGGGAAAACAGCCATTGCAGAAGGAATAGCACATCGCATTGTAAAAGGAGATGTCCCTGAAAATCTTAAAAACAAAACCATCTTCGCTTTGGACATGGGTGCTTTGATGGCAGGCGCCAAGTACCGTGGGGATTTTGAAGAACGGCTCAAAAGCGTTGTTAAAGAAGTAAAAGAAAGCAGTGGGAATATTATATTATTCATTGATGAAATACACACTTTAGTTGGCGCTGGAGCCACAGAAGGAGCTATGGACGCAGCTAATATCATTAAACCTGAGCTTGCAAGGGGTGAGCTGCGCGCCATAGGCGCTACAACACTCAATGAATATCAGAAGTATTTTGAAAAAGATAAAGCGCTGGAAAGAAGATTCCAAAAGGTGATGATAGATGAGCCTTCTGTTGAGGATGCCATATCAATACTGAGAGGCTTAAAAGAAAGATATGAAACACATCATAAAGTAAAAATTAAAGATGAAGCAATCATCGCTGCTGTAACTTTATCTCATCGCTACATCAGTGAAAGGTTTCTTCCTGATAAAGCAATAGATTTAATGGATGAAGCAGCAGCAAAACTGAGGCTTGAAATGGATTCCTTGCCTGAAGCCTTAGATGAGATTGAACGCAAAATCATGCAACTTGAAATAGAAATTGAAGCCATAAAAAGAGAAAATGATGAGAAAAAGCTCAACGACCTAAAAGCAGAACTGGCCAACCTTACTGAAGAGAGAAACAGCCTAAAAGCCAAATGGCAAAGCGAAAAAGAGATTGTAGAAAAAATACAGGAAGAAAAGCGCAAAATCGAAAATTATAAAATGGAGGCCGAGCTTGCTGAACGTGAAGGCAACTACGGCAGAGTAGCCGAACTTCGTTACGGAAAAATCAAAGAGGCTGAGAATGCAATCAAAGAGTATGAAAAACAACTTGCAGCTATAGCTCCGGACAACCGTATGCTAAAAGAAGAAGTAGATGCAGAAGATATTGCTGCAATTGTCAGCAAATGGACTGGCATTCCGGTAACACGTATGTTGGAGGGAGAAAAAGAAAAACTGTTGCACCTGGAGGACCGCCTGAGAGAAAGGGTTAAAGGGCAAGATGAGGCGATTGCTGTAGTAAGCGATGCCATCCGCCGCAGTAGAGCCGGCCTTCAGGATGAGCGCAGGCCTATTGGCTCTTTCCTTTTCTTGGGCACAACAGGAGTAGGAAAGACGGAGCTTAGCAAGGCCTTAAGCTATGTATTGTTTAATGACGAAAATGCTATGATTCGAATAGACATGAGCGAATATCAGGAAAAACACAGCGTAAGCCGTTTAGTTGGTTCTCCTCCCGGATATGTTGGCTATGAAGAAGGTGGACAACTCACTGAAGCTGTAAGACGCAAGCCTTATAGCGTTATTCTTTTTGATGAAATAGAAAAGGCTCATCCGGATGTGTTCAATATTTTACTACAGGTATTGGATGATGGACGACTGACCGACAACAAAGGAAGAACTGTAAACTTTAAAAATACGATTATCATAATGACCTCAAATATTGGAAGCGATATTATTCAAGCTAATTTTGATGGAATTGATGAAGACTCAAATATTGATGATATTGTAGAAAGAACAAAGGTTGAGGTTATGGAAAGGCTTAAACAAAGTGTGAGGCCGGAATTTCTTAACCGTATTGATGAGATAGTCATGTTCCGCCCGTTAATGCGGAAACAAATCCGGGAGATTGTGGCCTTGCAACTTGCACAATTACAAAAAATGCTTGCAGATAAAGAAATAACTATTCACTTTACAGAAGATGCTTTGGATTACCTTGGTCAACAAGGATTTGATCCACAATACGGCGCGAGGCCGTTGAAGCGGGTTATACAAAGAGAAGTTATCAATACCCTCAGTCGCAAGATACTGGCCGGAGAAATCGGCAAAGGTTCAGTTATCAAGGCTGATGCCTTCGATAATGAGGGACTTGTATTTGTAAAAGAAGAAAATGTCGCTGCATTAAATTAATGCGTGATGTTCTAAATTTGGCAAGGCCACGCGTTGATCTGCAGGTTAAAATTAGATAATAATTTCTGCACGCCTTAAACAAAGGGTAAGCGGTTAGATTGCAATTCAATAAAGTAGTAAAATCTTGAGCTGAGCCCCTTTTTGAAGATTGTTGATAGTGGATTATTGAACCACCCATAATTATCCGACTTACATCACCTCTTTTTTAAATAAATTGATGTGAGCTACTCATTTGCGCAAAACTTCGCGTAACAAATTCTATTTTTACCCACAAATAAATTTATATGGCAGAAGCAATACGACTGGGAAGGATGACTGATACCATGGAGGAAGGCTTTATAGCAGAGTTGCATATAAAGGTTGGTGATACTATTAAGCCCGGAGATACAATTGCGGAAATAGAAACCGACAAAGCTACATTACCCTTGGAGTCCTATTATCAAGGTACAGTTTTATATGTAAGAGCCAAACAAGGAGAAACTTTGAAAATTGGCGATTTAATTGCTATTGTGGGTAAGCCGGGCGAAAGTTATGAACACTTACTCGAAGGGAGCCATGCGGCAGTTGCCGGCGAAAATGGAAAACAGCCACACTCTCCTACTCAGAAAGAAGCTGTAATAGAAATCATTGCTGAACCACAGCATCAGCAACAAGAGATAGAGTCTGAACGCATAAAGGCCAGCCCTCTTGCCAAAAAAATAGCAAAAGAAAAAGGGATAGATCTAAGGAATATCAAAGGAACTGGCGAAGAAGGCAGGATAGTAAAACGCGACCTTGAACAGGTAAAGCACATTATCGAAACCCCGGCTTCACCAAGCGTTGCATACGAAGAAAGCAGCGAAGAAATCCGCCTTAGCCCTATGCGGAAAGCCATTGCGCGAAGACTTAGCGAGAGCTTCTTTACTGCTCCTCATTTCTATCTTACAATGGACATCAGAATGGACAAAGCAACAGCTTTCCGCAACGAGCTAAATGAAGCCACCGGGCAAAAAATCAGCTTCAACGACCTGGTTGTAAAA
This sequence comes from Chitinophagales bacterium, assembly GCA_033578915.1. Taxonomy (GTDB): domain Bacteria; phylum Bacteroidota; class Bacteroidia; order Chitinophagales; family LD1; genus UBA7692. The sequence goes on from JAVQWQ010000031.1 coordinate 10,966, forward strand.
GCAGCAGCGCTTGCCTTGCGTGAATTTCCATCTGTCAATTCTACGTGGGCTGGTGAAAGTATCAAACAACACAAACACATCCATATTGGAATAGCTGTTGCTGTGGAAGAAGGTTTAGTAGTGCCGGTATTGCGCTTTGCAGATAATAAAAAGCTAACTGAACTGTCTGCAGAAGCCAAAGCATTGGCTCAAAAAGCCATAGATAAAAAACTGCTTCCACAGGACATGCAGGGGAACACTTTTACTGTGTCTAATTTGGGCATGTTTGGAATAGAAGAATTTACAGCCATTATCAACCCTCCCGATGCATGTATATTATCGGTGGGGGCAATACGCGATGAATTAGTTCTGGAAAACGGAGAGGTAAAAACTTCCAAAAAAATGAAAGTAACATTAGGCTGCGACCACCGGATAGTTGACGGAGCTACTGGGGCAAAGTTTCTACAAGTTTTAAAAAGAAATCTTGAAGAGCCGCTGCGCTTACTCTTGTAATGTTATTTTTTTACAAGTTTTCTGTTCCCTTCTTGCGTTTCCAATACATAAATACCTGGCTGGAGCATGTCCAGGTAAATGGGTTCATTCATATCCACTGAGCCGGAGGCCTTTAATATTCTGCCGGTAACATCGAATATCCTGTAAGCTCCGGGCTTTGCAAGCGTGATATAATTTTCTGCAGGGTTAGGATAGAAAACAGCATTTGAAGTTACATCTACGGAGTTGTCAACAGAAGAAATATTACCGGCAAGAGAAAACCTTCTGAAAAAGCGCCATATTTCTACCGAAGCATTGAAATCGCGATTTGTTTTACCTACTATCACCTCAGGATATACCTGAACCATGTCTGGCCATGTGTGGCCTCCCCCGGTTACTTTAAAATGCTCCACAGAAGCTCCTGCGCTGCAGGAAGTATAGCGAATCCATTCCGCAGTGCAACCATCAGCGGTATTTATGTCGGGCACAGCTTGTGTAACAGGATTAGGAGCGCATGAGTTTTTCCCCACCCAAAAAGCCAAGCCATCAGGTATGGATTTTGCTCCACTTTGCCCTCCACCATTATAAGGAACAATGGCATCAGAAGTTCCATGAATTTGCAATACCGGTACCGGGCGCTTAGGCCGGCAGGAATCATAAGTGGCAGCCGTCATACTTCCGGTTACAGAGGCAATGGCAGCTATGCGATGACTAAGCTGACACGCCAACAAATAACTGAAAAAACCACCATTACTCATTCCGCAGGCATAAATGCGTGTGGTATCTAACTCGGCACAGATATTACTATCACAGTTTGTGGAATTAGCTATAAAATAATCTATAAGCGCGTTGGCAAAGCCTAAATCATCTTCGCCGGAACCAACTGTACCAGGGAAACCTACATTCCAACGATTGTTGATTCCATTGGGATACACAACGGCAAAACCGGCCGTATCGGCAACTTTATTGAATTGCGAATAATCGCGAATAAGTTGTCCGCTTTCGGTAAGGCCATGGAAAGCAAAAAGCAACGGAATTTTTTTGCCTGAACAATTATATACTTTGCATGGAGTATGCAGAATGAATGTGCGCTGCTTGCCTCCGTAGGTAATACTTAAAGTATAATCTTGTGCAAAAACACCTATTGTAATCCAAAGAAAAAATCCAGGAATTAATTTTTTCATGAATAAATTTTGTGATAAAATTAATCAAACTGACTATTTGTTTTAGCATTGTCACATGAACAACATCTGAAAGCATGTCTTCTGTGCTAAAAAAAGAAATTGGATTGCTCACAGGAGTAGCCTTTGTAACCGGCGGTGTAATTGGTATGGGGGCATTCGTACTCATACCATTGATCTGCGCTAAAGCCGGAGGTTCGGCATGGTTTAGTATTTCAGTGGCGCTTATGGCCAGTATTTTGGGCGTGTTTCCGCTCATTCAACTGAGCGCTGCTTATCCGGTGGCCGGAGGCGGCTATACATACGGAAAAATTTTTTTCGGAAATGATATTGGAATGATATTCGGTTTGTGGGCAGTCATTGGAGGTAGTGCCGGGGTTGCACTGGTGTCTTTTGGCTTGGCACAAAGTTTTATCGAAGCCCTTCATCTTGATATCTCAGCACACTTGTTTTCTTTAGGAATAGTAGTTTTATTCTGGTTAATATTTCATAGCGGCCTTAAAACATTGGCCTCGCTGCAAAATATTTTAGTCGCTCAAATGCTGCTTTCGCTTCTTATTTATGGCATACCTATGCTGCTTAAAGGACCATTTAATGTAAGCTGGAAATGCCCAACGTTTAATAATGATTTCTTTATCTCGATTCTATTTTCTTTTAATATTTCGATGGGCTTTCAAATCATTATCGAATTTGGCGAAGAAATGAAAAATCCCTCGCGAAACATCCCATTAGCGCTCATCATTGGAGGGGGCATCATATGGCTGATTTATATACTAATGAGCGCAGCTTACATATCTGCCGTTGGAGAGGAACAACTTCAAGTTCATCCCGAGTTGGTTTCGACTGCAAATGGCGTACTTCCCGAATGGCTTCAGGGGTTTATAAGGTTAGGAATTATCAGCGCAGGTCTAACGTGTTTCGTTGGAGCAGGAGTGGCTATTCCTCGCGAAATATTGGCCATGGCCCGCGACAAGGTAATACCTAACAGCTTAGCATATATATCAGCTAGAGGAACTCCGGTTCATGCGACAAACCTATTTTTTATTCTGGTATGTGGATTTTTGCTCTTAGGAGAAGTTTTTGCACAAACAGGTGTGCTTGCTTACTTTTTCGAGAGGGATGAAATAGAGTTTTATGGCTTCCTTTCTATTTTGGGATTGATGACTTTAGGGGGCGGAGTATCATTATCGTCTTTGTTTCTGAAGAGAAAGATGCCTGATGCTTATGCAAAGGCATATATCCGCTTCAAGCCTTATGCTCTTAATATTCTGGTTGTACTGTCAGTAACAACTTCTATCTTACTCATCGTGTTAATCAGCTCAAAATGGATTATTCCTTTAATCTTTTTTGCCATTACCTGTGTAGGTTTATTTACAAGTAAACTCATAAAAATTTAATAAATTATGTTCAAACAATTTCCTGGAAAAGGGCTAAGCCGGGAGGAAGTAATTAGCCGGCTTAGGGAAATGAAGCACGATGACATTGATTGGAAGCGTGGCCGGGTTTTTAGCCTAGTATTTTACCCGGGTGATGAAGCGGCTAATGTAGTACACGAAGCCTATCTAATGTACAGCATGGAAAATGGGCTTAATCCTGCCGTTTTTAAGAGCCTAAGGAAAATGGAAAGCGAAGTGGTTGCTTTTGCCGCTGATCTGTTTCACGCTCCCGAAACAGCAGTCGGCAATATGACCTCCGGAGGGACAGAGAGTATCATTTGTGCTGTAAAAGCTGCTAAGCACTATGCTAGAACAAGTAAAAATCTGAAAGGTGCCGGTAACATAGTGATGCCGGAAAGCGCACATCCGGCCTTTAATAAAGCCGCAGATTACCTCAATCTTGAAGTGCGAACCATCCATTGCGGCACAGAAGGGCTTGAACCGGACTTAACACAACTTCGCAGTGCCATTGATGATGAAACTGTAATGGTAGTGGGCTCCGCACCGGCTTATCCGCACGGCCATATTGATCCCATTGAGGAACTCAGCGAAATAGCTCTTGAGAAAAATGTTTGGTTGCATGTAGATGCCTGTGTTGGCGGATTTATTATTCCTTTTTTGGAATTATCCGGAGTAACAATGCCTGTTTTTGATTTTCGGCTGAAAGGCGTTTCTTCTCTATCGGCAGATATTCACAAATATGGTTATGGACCTAAAGGTTCATCTATCATCTTATACCGAGATGCCGAAAAAAGAAAAATGCAATTTTTTGTTTACAGCAAATGGAGCGGAGGCCTATATATCTCTCCAACAGTTGCGGGAACTCGGCCGGGCGGGGCAATTGCCGGAGCATGGGCAGTCATGAATTTTTTAGGAAAAGAAGGATACATCAAGATGGCGCAAGCCACCCACGATGCAGTTAAGAAGATTCAACAGGCAATAAACGAGCAAGATGAAATTTCATTGGTAGGAAATCCTCTTACTACGGTTTTTTCAGTGAAATCTTCTGGAAAAATTGATATTTACAGACTAGGAGATGCATTAACTGAAAGAGGCTGGCACACCGACCGCCAACTCAAACCGCCAAGCCTTCATTTTACGGTAAATTATGTGCATGTTAATTTTGCAGAAGAGTTCATAAAAGATTTGAAAGAATGTATTCAGCAGATGAAATCGCTATCGTTAAGTAACCTGGGCGAAAACATTCAGCAGCAACTACTGAAAACAGCCGTAAAAGTATTGCCGGAATCATGGATCAAAAAAATGTCAAGCAGAAGTATTGAAAACCTGCCTCAAAACACCGGCACACCTAAAACAGCGCCACTCTACGGCTTAGCAGGCGAACTTAGCGGGAGCGGAACCTTGGACGAAATGATCATTGACCTGATGGAAAATATGAGCAAGCCTGCCAAAGAATGACTATCCAAAAGTTTTATAAAAAATAAAGCAATATGGCAACAAAGCCAAAGAATAACGCATTCATTTATTTTCGTTTTTTGTGAAGAAAATAGACAAACTTGTAATCGGACAATTTATAGGCCCCTTCGTGCTAACTTTTGGCATAGCACTCTTTGTACTGGTCATGCAATTTCTATGGAAATATATTGACGATTTGGTAGGAAAAGGCATCAGCACATGGGTACTTGCCGAGTTGTTGTTTTATGCCAGCGCCAAGTTGGTGCCTTTAGCCTTGCCGCTTGCAGCATTGCTTGCATCAATTATGACGATGGGTAGTTTTGGCGAGCATCTTGAAATAACCGCTGCAAAGGCTGCCGGTATATCGCTGCTTCGTTTTATGCAACCCTTATTCTTTGCTTCGATATGTATTGCTGTGCTTGCGCTTCTATTTTCTAACTATGTATTGCCGGTATCTAATCTTAAATTCAGCGCACTGCTGTACGATATACGTCACCTTAAACCTTCTTTAGCTCTTAAGCCAGGAATATTTTACAACGGCATAGATGGATATTCCATTAGAGCTGAAGAAAAGAGCAAAGACGGAAATACCCTTTATGATATTGTTTTGTACGATCACACTTCCGGGCGAGGTGCAGAACATATCATCACCGCCAGAGAAGGCTCCCTAGTTCAGGACGATGATAAAATGGTAATAACGCTCACCTTAAAACACGGCAAACAATATCGCGAGTTAAATCCAGAAAAACCGGATTCCAACAAATTTCAAATGGTGCGTTCATCATTTATTACTTATGAAAAAAAGTTTGATCTGAGTCAATTCAAGTTATCAAGAACAGACGAAAACTATTTTAAGGACCTGAAACAAATGTTGAGCCTGGAACAACTCATGCAACAAAAAGATACCATGATTTTAGAAAAACAACAAACCGCCGAACAGTTAAAAGAGTATCTCAGGCCTTATTATAATTATCTGAAATGGAAATTAGATTCTACGATAACAAACCCAGAAACTGTATCACATATACATTTTGACAGCGCTTTCGATGCCCAAAACCTTCAAATCCGCTCTGCCATGCTTGATTATGCTATTAACAACGCGCGAAACATTAAAAATTACACACAAATAACGCTGAATCAGCTTCATTTCAAGGATAAAGCTATTGCAGGTGTGATGATAGAAATTTATCGAAAGTTCACCTTGTCCGTTGCGTGTATCGTTCTGTTTTTGGTAGGCGCTCCGTTAGGCTCGATCATAAGGAAAGGAGGATTGGGCTGGCCATTATTTTATGCAGTTTTATTTTTTATTCTATACCATGTGAGCAGCATGATTGGAGAAAAACTCAGTGAACGAGAGAAATTATCTGTGTTTGCCGGTATGTGGTTTAGCACTTTTTTGCTGCTTCCTATAGGTATTTTCCTCACGCTAAAGGCAACCGATGATTCTCAGATTTTCTCCATTGACTTTTATAAAAAAATTCTTCGGATAAAAAGATGAATAACAGGGGACAATTATATCTCTTTTTTCCCCTGACGTGTGCTGCAGCTATTGCAGGCCTAATATTACATGTTACCTTGCCGAAAGGTTTCGAAATACTTTATTTTAATCATCATCACAATATTTTTTCAGATTACATCTTTATTTTCTTTACGCGATTGGCAGAAATGCCTTTAATAGCCTTGCCAGTCTTGCTGCTGCTGAGATTTAAAGGAATTACGGCTGCTCTTGAGGCTGTGGTAGCATTAACAATAACAAGTATAATAGTTCAGATTTTAAAAAAGGCAATTTTTGAAGAGGCAATCAGGCCGCACCTTTTTTTTGCTTATACTCAAACGCTGCGGCTTATCAATGATATGCCACCATTATTCCGTCATTCTTTCCCCTCTGGGCACACAGCGGGCATATTTTGCTTGATGACCACACTTTCGTTGAAGGCTTCACGCAAGGAATCTGCCTTCATCTTTTTTATTTTTTCTGTACTCACTGCGCTTTCGCGCATTTATTTATTACAACATTTTTTGATTGACGTGGTGGCGGGAAGCATGTTGGGAATGTGCATTGCAATGTTTACAAATTACTTATTTTCAAACATTAAAATCATCAAAAAACTTGAGAGACCTGCTCAGGAGCCTGCTTGAGTTTCCAACGCGTTTCTTCCTTGCGCTGTTTGCGGGGTTATTATTTTTTCCCATGCTGGGAGAGGTCCACCTTTTTGATTGGGATGAAATCAATTTTGCTGAAAGCGCCAGAGAGATGCTCATCAGCAACAACTGGCGGATTGTTCAAATCAATTTTGAGCTTTTTCACGAAAAGCCTCCGCTGTTTATCTGGCTTCAAGCCTTGAGTATGAAGTATTTTACAGTGAGCGAATATGCAGCCCGTTTCCCTAATGCAGTGTGCGGGGTACTCACTGTATTGATAATATGGGCTATCGGGAGAAGATTATTCTCTGGACGCTTGGCCACTTACTGGTCGTTACTTTTCTGCGCCTCCCTTTTGCCGCACTTTTATTTCAAAAGCGGCATCATTGATCCTTATTTTAATCTTTTCATCTTTTTAGGGCTTTATTTCATTTTTCTTCTTTCATTTAAAAATGACTTTGACGACAGGCGAACCATTCGATTCAAAAAAAGATGGTATGTGTTGATATCCGCATTGTTCACAGGAGCAGCCGTGCTTACCAAAGGGCCTGTTGCCATTCTGCTGATTGGTCTTACTACCTTCATAGTTTTTATCTGGAACAGAGGTAAAATTGCTATTGGAACAAAAGAACTCCTTGTTTGGCTGTTTTGGCTAACAGTTATAGTTGCAAGCTGGCTTACTCTGGCCTATCGCCAGAATGGAATCGCTTTTCTTAACGATTTTGCTGCCTACCAGTGGCGACTGCTTACCACTGCCGATGCAGGCCACTCTGGTCCTTGGTATTTTCATTTTCCAGTGCTGTTGATAGGATGCTTTCCCGCATCGGTATTTGCGCTGGCAGGCCTCAAAAGAGATGAATCCGATGGCCTCGAGCAGGACTTATTCAGAAGGTGGATGCTGATTCTGCTGGTTGTAGTGCTTATTATTTTTAGCATAGTGCAAACAAAAATTATTCATTATTCATCCTTAGCCTTCTTCCCCCTCACATTCTTTGGGGCATATTATTTAGACAAGCTGCTGAGCGGAAAATATCTACTTTCTGGGTGGGTGCTATTAATGCTTTTTTTCATAGGAATTTTGCTGCTCTCCGCTATGATAGTATTGCCGGTAATTGGAAATAAGATGTATAAGATTCAACCCTATATTGGCAACGACTTTCTTTCAGCTGCATTACAGGCAAATGTATATTGGAGCAAAGCCGATTTTATTCCTGCTGTAATCTATGGAATCTTTTTTTTCGCAGCACACATACTTTTTTTACTTAAAAAGACCAAACAGGGTATTTCAGTACTTCTTTTTAGTACTACCATCTTTACACATATGGCATTGGTATGGTTTGCACCGCGTATAGAGAGATACACTCAAGGCGCCATGATTGACTTTATCAAAGAAAGGTACTGCAATAATTGTATT
>JAVQWQ010000032.1:0-18560 GCA_033578915.1 Chitinophagales bacterium
CGCGGCCGCTACCTTCAGTTGCGCCCTCCGCATCCCTCACCCGATAAAAGTTTCCAGCATTTATTAAGTTTAAATTAGTTGCTGTACCCCCAACTCTTTGTTAACATTTCAATATTAAATCTTTCCTTAACATACAGCATTAATCAAATGAAAAGTTGTGTTAAGAAATTTTACCTCAATAATCTTTGGATGCATTTTCGTTTCTAACAATTCAAAAATATCATTATGAAAAAGCTATTGTTAGCAAGTTTTCTCGCTATGACATCGTCCTTAATAATGGGTCAAAAATACTGTATTGTAGATGTTGAATACGTTCTTAGTCGTATGCAGCAATATAAAGATGCGCAAGCACAAATAGATAAGTTAGCAGAGGAGTGGCAGAAAGAAGTTGAAAACAGAATGAAAGATGTTGACGCGGCATACAGAAAGTTTCAAGCAGAGCAGGTATTGATTACCGAACAAATGAAACAACATCGTATTAAAGAAATAGAAAACAAGGAGAGAGATATCAAAGAATTTCAACGTGCTAAATTCGGGCCTAACGGGGAGTTGTTTAAAAAACGTGAAGAACTTATTAAGCCGCTACAGGAAAAGTTTTATTCCGAAATCAAAAAATATGCAGAAGCTAAAGGCTACGACCTTATTTTGGATAAAGCCACCGGCCCTACCATTTTGTATTACAATGAAAAAATAAATAAGACAGAAGATATACTAATGGCATTGGGTCTCAACAAGCCGGCTCAAACCGGCGGGGATGGCAGTGGCAGTTCAGGTGCCTCCAAATCAACTTCTGGAGGTAAATAGTGTAAATTTGATTATCTTGCTATTTTCGCACGTTTTTAAAATTTAAGCATAAACGATGAAACATTCTTTTTTAAGCCTGATACTTGTTCTTGTATCGTCCTTCCTTTTTGCGCAAACACAAAAAATTGGCCATCTCAACTCAGCAGAAATTCTTCAATCCATGCCGGAGTTTAAACAAATGCAGGATGCGATTGAAAAAAAGAAGACAGAGTACACAAAAGTGCTCGAGAGTATGTACAAAGAATATGAAACTAAAAGCAAAGACATTCAGGAAAATGGTAAAAATATGATGGAAGCAATTCTCGAGGCCAAAATCCAGGAACTTCAGGATTTGCAAAAACGGATACAAGGCTTCGAAGAAAAGGTACAAAACGACCTGGAGAAATATCAGTTAGATCTGATGAAGCCTATCAACGATAAATATATGAAACTTCTTGAGGAGGTAGCTAAAGAAGGCGGTTACACATATATTTTAGACATAGCCGCAGGAGGTGTTCCTTATTTCCCGAAAACAGAGTACGATGTAACAGAAGCAGTTAAAAAGAAGGTTGCCGCATCAGCTCCCGCATCTCCCGCTCCCGCTTCCACTCCCAAACCATCTACAGGCACAACTCCCAAAAACACAAGCCCAAAATAACGTAATCTACATTGAGGCTCAATAAATATCAACCCATCGGTATTTTCGATAGTGGTATAGGCGGTCTTACAGTAGCTCATGCCATAACGCAGGCGCTGCCAAACGAAAAAATAATTTACTTTGGAGATACGGCACACCTGCCTTATGGAGATAAGTCTGTTAGATCAATTAAACAATATTCATACATCATATCCGATTTTTTAATAGAAAAAGAATGCAAGGCTATTGTAATAGCTTGCAATTCAGCCTCAGCTGTTTCTTATCTTTTTTTAAGAGAATTGTATAAAGACGAAGTCCACATTTTTGGCGTTATACGTCCTGTAGTGCGTGCGGTCCTGCAAGATGACTCCATTAAAAAAATCGGAGTGATTGGTACTCAGGCCACGGTAAATTCAGGGATTTATGAAACGCTTTTGCGACAAGTCAAACCTGAACTGCAAGTGGTTTCTCTTGCTACCCCCTTGCTGGTGCCAATGATCGAATCCGGCCTTGCCGACGATGAAACCATGGATAGAGTGATAAAACTTTATCTTGACCAGCCGATGTTTAAAGAAATAGACGCACTTATTTTAGCCTGCACCCATTATCCCCTTATTCGCAAAAAAATTGAAACTTTTCTCCCTCCGCATGTAAAAATTTTCGACAACACATCTTTTGTCGCCAGAGAGGTTCAACTGGAACTTGAAAGACTATATTTGCTTAGCGATAAACAGACCGGGCAGCATGAGTTCTATGTGAGTGATTACACAGATAACTTTCAGCAGACCACGCGGATTTTTTATCCGCAGCCAATAAAACTTGAGTTGGCTAACATTTGGAAAAACAATTGATATGAAGCTTAAAGCGCTATATGTATTTGTGATTTGCAAAATATTTACATTCAGTGCAGCAATAGTTTCTGCTCAGGGAATATTGTTTGAGGAAGGAAAAACTTTCGAGCAATTGTTACAGCAAGCGCGTAGAGAGCAGAAGCTTATTTTTATAGATTGCTACACAACCTGGTGTGGCCCATGTAAAAGGATTGCTGCCGAAGTGTTTCCACGCGAGGAAGTGGGCAACTATTTCAATTCAAAATTTATTAATGCCAAGTTTGATATGGAAAAAGGGGAGGGTATTTCAATTGCTGCTGAATTTGGCGTTCGCGCTTATCCCACATTGCTTTGGGTAAATGCCGATAGAAAGGTTGTGCACAGAGTAGTTGGCATGGTTGACCCGCAAACACTAATTGCTGCTGGCAAGCAGGCCAATAATCAAATGCCCGGTATGCTGGCAGAGTTAAAAGCAAAATACGAACGTGGAGAACGAAGCCCCCAATTTCTTAGAGATTATGTGGATGCGCTTTATAACGAGGGTGCAAATTATGATAAAGAATTCTCTGAATGGCTCGAAGCCCTCTCAGAAAAAGAACGACTAGAAGAAAGAAACGTTAAAGACATTTTTTTGTTTATAAACCATGTTCGCTCTCCAGGTATTTCAATCTTGCTCAGGCAAAAAGCAAATTTTTCAAACATAATTGGCGAAAAAAATCTGTGGTCTAAAATGGTTTTACTCGCAGAAAAAAGCATGAAAGAGTCTATCGCTAAAAAAGACAAAACCATTTTTGATGATGGGCTAAAACTACTGTCAGCCATTGGCGGGCCTGATGCCGATGCTCAAATAAATAAGCTGCAGATGGAATATGCTGCACGTAATAACGACTGGTATAGCTACGACAAATATGCAACTGCTTACATCCGAAAAAGCAACAACAAAGACGCAGTTGTGCTGAACGAAATTGCTTGGAATTATTACTTAAACGTCAGCGACAAAAAACTTTTAAAAAAGGCAGAAAAATGGGCTTACGAAGCTGTCAACCTCAAAAATACTTCCACTCATAATCTTACTTATGCCTACCTGCTCTACAAAAATGGGAATATCAAAGAAGCAATAAAGGCGTGCGATTACGCTATATTAAGGGCAAAAGAAGAAAGATTGCCCACAGCAGGAGCTGAGGAGTTAAAAAAAATACTCCAATCTGAAATAAAATAGTTTTACTAACTTTTACAACTTTGTTTATAGTACCAACGTTGTTATTTCATATATGGAAATGAGTAAGTGTTTGTATTTTGTTTGGAGTTCGATTGTTTTTTTGCTTGGGTTACCTCAAGCCATTCTCTCTCAGAACATTCCATACGACCAAGGGCAGAAGCTAAAAGATGTAATGAACATCATTCGCACTTATTATTCAGATTCCATTGATGAAAAGAAATTAGTAGATGATGCTATTGTGCGTCTTCTGGAAGATCTTGATCCACATAGCTCTTATGTAAAAGCAGAAGACGTGAAAAGGAGCGAGGAGCCGCTTCAGGCAAATTTTGAAGGTATTGGAATAACTTTTCAGATATTGAAGGATACTATAACTGTTCAGGAAGTTATCAGCGGTTGTCCTGCCGATAAGGTCGGTATGCGGGTTGGAGATCGCATCATAAGAGTTGACGATACCTTGGCCACATTTAAAGGCGTTGACAACAATTGGGTTATCAAGCGGCTTCGCGGCCCAAAGGGAACCAGAGTTAAAGTAACCGTCTTCCGCAGGGGCTATCCTCAACCCTTAGACTTTGTTATTCAACGCGATAAAATCCCTATTTACAGTGTGGAAGCGCACTATATGGTTGCTCCTGAGGTCGGCTACATCAAAATTTCCCGCTTTGCAGCCACTACTATTCAGGAATTTGCACAGGCACTTGGCAAGTTACGCGAACAGGGGTTGAAACACTTAATTCTCGATCTGCAGGACAATACCGGAGGTTATTTGTACACGGCAATAGACTTGTGCAATCAATTTTTGGAAAAAGACCAAATGATTGTTTACACCGAAGGGCTCCACAGCCCTCGTAGTGAAAGCCGCGCTAATGGAAACGGCATATTCAAGACCGGAAAATTAATTGTGTTGATTAATGAAGGCTCTGCCTCTGCGAGCGAAATTCTCTCCGGCTGCATTCAGGACAACGACCGCGGATTACTTGTCGGGAGGCGCACCTGGGGTAAAGGGCTTGTACAAAAACCTTTCTCTCTACCCGATGGTTCACAAATCAAATTAACTACAGCACATTACTATATCCCCAGCAATCGCTGTATCCAGCGCCCGTATGAAAAAGGTAAAAAAGATTACAATGATGAATACATGCGCAGATATAACAGTGGGGAACTTTTCGGCATTGATACATTCAAGCGTCCCGACTCTCTTAAATACAAAACACTTTATGCAGGGAGAACTGTTTATGGCGGAGGTGGAGTTTCGCCGGATTTTTTTGTCCCCATCATATTTCCGGAGGTTCAAAATATTACAATTCTCTGATACGTAGAGGTTTACTCAATCAGTTTTGTGTCGAATATTTGGATAAAAAGAGAGATGAGCTAAAACAATTATATCCTTCAGGAAGTGATTTTGTGAATAATTACGTTGTGCCCGACTCTTTACTAAACGAACTCTTCGCTTTTGCTGAAAAAGATTCTGGTTTTCTTAAAGACATTACTGTTCCTAAAGAAGATACATCTGTCAAGGAAATAACAATCATAAGGTTGGATGACAAAGAATATCGTACCACAAAAGCGCGAGATTTAAAACGCTCCTCTGCAATTTTAGCCATTTCATTAAAAGCAACGCTTGCGCGAAATTTATACGACACCAATACTTTTTGGCAAGTGAATAACGAATTAAATCTTCCTTTGAAAAAAGCCAGGGAAATCATTCAAAACGACAGATATTTTGATATCCTTTTTGCTCAGCAGCCCTCTCAGAAATCCAAGAAGAAGCTAAGTGAAAAAGAGAGAAAGGAACAAGAACGTTGGAGGTATGTAGAGCAATAATACCTACAGCGTTTTTATTAAAGGATAGGTTTTAGTATTCTTGCAGAACTAAAAACTGTACACATTATGGCTACTACCGCAGATATTCGCAACGGGTTATGCATTGAATGGAATCACGACATTTATCAGTTCATAGATTTTCAGCACGTGAAGCCCGGAAAAGGTAATGCTTTTGTGCGTTGTAAATTGAAAAGTCTCAGAACCGGCAGGGTACTCGAACACACCTTCCCTTCAGGACATGAAATAGTAACCGCCCGCGTCATCAGGAAGCCCCATCAGTTTTTATATGCTGATGAGAGTGGATACAACTTTATGGACCAGGAAACTTTCGACCAAATTACTATTGATGGTAATATGATAGAAAACAGAGATTTATTGAAAGAAGGCGATGTATGCGATGTGATTATCCATGAAGAACAAAATCTTATATTAGCATGTGAACTCCCCAACTTTGTTGTTTTGGAAGTAATCCAGGCAGATCCAAATGTAAAAGGTAACTCTGCTTCTAACATCACAAAAAACTGTGTGGTGGAAACAGGCGCTACTATAAAAGTGCCACTTTTTGTTGAGGCAGGAGATAAAATAAAAATTGATACGCGGACAAGAGAATACATGGATAGAGTATAAACTCAGCAAATCAGTATCTTTATAAACCAATCAGACTGTAAACAAAACCTACAAACTCATGGAATTTAAAGAAATTCAGGAAATCATTAAGTTGGTGAGCAAAACCAACATTTCATCCATTAAAATTAAACAAGGCGACTTTGAAATAAAAATTATTAATAAAGCAACAGAAAGCCAACCGTCTGCCCCTATCCAGCTTCCTGTGGCCGCAGCTCCTGTAGCGCCAGCCCCCATCGTTGTTCCAGTTACACCAGCTCCTGCCCCTGTAACCAGCCCTGTTGCCGAGGTTCAGGTTTCGCCAGCACCCGTTGAGCAAAGCCGCTCAGAGACGGTTTCTGATAAAGACAACACATTTATCTTTAGAGCGCCTATGATTGGAACGTTCTACAGAAAACCATCTCCCGACAAAGAGCCATTTGTAAAAATCGGGGATATCGTCAAAAGCGGGGATGTGCTATGTATCATTGAAGCCATGAAGCTCTTTAATGAAATAGAATACGATGGAGATGAAGCGCGCGTCATTAAAGTGCTGGTAGAAGATTCTTCACCTGTGGAATACGACCAACCACTATTTTTATTGGAAAAGTTATCTTCCTGATAATTTCAGTTTGTCTTAAAGTTGTATTGCCTTGAAAATTTTCAAAAAGATATTAATTGCCAACCGCGGAGAGATAGCCTTGCGCATCATTCGCACATGTCGCGAAATGGGAATTAAAACAGTTGCAGTTTATTCAACTGCTGACCGCGATTCCCTCCATGTTCGCTTTGCCGACGAAGCCATTTGTATTGGGCCCCCTCGAAGCAAAGATTCTTATCTTAATATTCCCAATATTATGGCAGCAGCTGAGTTGACCGCTGCCGATGCGATTCATCCGGGCTATGGTTTCTTGGCAGAGAATGCAGTCTTTGCAGAAACATGCCAAAAATATGGTATCAAATTTATCGGCCCTACTCCCGAGCAGATTCGCGCTATGGGCGACAAAATAACGGCTAAAGAAACCATGCTTAAAGCAGGGGTGCCCTGCATACCAGGCAGCGAGGGTTTGATAGAAAGTGTGCAGGAAGCTAAAAAGCTTGCGCGCCAGATTGGTTATCCAGTAATCTTAAAAGCTACTGCCGGAGGTGGTGGTAAAGGCATGCGCATAGTCCGCGAAGAATCTGAAATGGAGCGCGCATACACCACTGCACGCACCGAGGCAGGAGCTGCATTTGGTAACGATGGTGTTTACATGGAAAAATTCATTGAAGAGCCCAGGCATATAGAAATACAAGTAGCGGGGGATTGTTATGGCGCTGGTACGCATCTTAGTGAGCGCGATTGTAGCGTGCAGCGCCGGCACCAAAAACTTGTAGAAGAAGCTCCATCTCCTTTTGTTGACGATGCTCTCCGGCGCAAAATGGGGGATGCTGCTGTAAGAGCTGTCGAAACACTCCGATACGAAGGCGTAGGTACCATTGAATTTCTTGTTGACAAATACAAGAACTATTACTTTATGGAGATGAACACACGTATCCAGGTGGAACATCCAGTAACAGAAGAAGTAATGGATTTTGACCTTATTAAAGAGCAGATTCTACTCGCAGCAGGAGAGAAAATATCCGGAATCAAGTATTTTCCCGAAAAAATGCACGCTATTGAATGTAGAGTAAATGCGGAAGATCCATTTAATAATTTTGCTCCTTGCCCCGGTAAAATCACCGCACTGCACACTCCAAAAGGTTATGGAGTCCGCGTAGATACCCATATTTATGCAGGATACACCATTCCTCCTTACTACGACTCTCTCCTTGCCAAAGTAATATGCCGTGCCAAAAGCCGTGAAGAAACAATTGTGAAGATGAAGCGTGCCATGCAAGAGTTTTTCATCGAAGGCGTCAAAACCACAATCCCATTCCATATTGCTCTGATGGACAACGAAGATTTTCGAAAAGGCAACTATGATACAGGACTACTCGAACGCTTCGACTATGTGTCTGCCATGAAAGAGGTTCTACCTACGCTTAGCTGATCTTAGCAGCTCTATTTTAAATTAATCATAGGGTAAACAGCATAGACTTTCTTCATTGATTCTTTTGAATTTTTCTGACTATGACATGACTAAAATCATTGTTTTCGGTATAAGAACCACCTAAATTTGAATAAATAAATTAAATAATTATGAATCTAAAGATATCCGGTAGCAAGACAATCGCTGAATTGCAGAAAGATTTTCAGCAAGCATTTCCTTACTTGAAAATAGAAGTTTTCAAGCATAGCCATGCAAAGGGCCAGCCTTCACGCAAAGAGGATATGATACCGGAATCAACTCCTTTGAGCAGTTTAATTAATGATAAGGAAATAGAACTGGCATTATCGCCCGATATGACCACAGCTTCCGCCGAAAAATTATTCAAAGAACAGGCTGGTCTAAATGTACAGATATTTAGAAGAAGTGGAGATGTGTGGATTGAAACATCGCGCACAGACGATTGGAGCCTTGCTTTCCAAAATGAAGAGGGCAGAAAATCCACATTGCCTGTGGAAGAGGAGCAAGCTGACTTAGGCGATAGAGATAAATGGGAATAATTAATATTTTAAATTCATTTCAAATATTTTTTTAGCAGCAAAATTCTGCCAATGCTAAAGGTCGTTCCCGGCGAGTTGCCTCAGCCTAAATTACATGAGTATTTATTGAGTTGTGTAGCGCCACGTCCCATAGCTTTTGTATCTACTGTAGATCGTCAAGGTAAAGTGAATCTGGCCCCCTTTTCATTTTTTAATGTTTTTGGTTCTAATCCTCCTGTATTGATTTTCTCTCCTGCACTCAGCGGAAGAACAGGCAAGGCTAAGAACACTTTAGAAAATTTACGCGAGAACGGGGAATGTGTCGTTAATATCGTAAGCTATGATATTATCCATCAGTGCAACCTGGCCTCTGCTGAGTTCGACAAAGGTGTTGATGAATTTATTAAAGCCGGGTTGAATAAGCTGCCTGCCGAGAAGGTGAAACCTCCACGATTGGCCGAAAGCAAAGCACAAATGGAATGTAAGGTGCTGCAAATAATCGAAACAGGCACCGGTGGCGGAGCAGGCAATCTGGTTGTTTGCGAGGTATTATTGTTGCACATTAGCGAAAAAGTGTTGGATGAAAGCGGTTCTGTTTCTCCATACCTGTTTGACCAGGTCGCTCGTATGGGAAAAAACTTTTGGGCAAGAATGATTCCCGAAGCAATTATTTCTATGCCCCCTATGCCTGACGCCAATCAAATAATCGGCTTCGACCAGCTTCCTGAAAATGTGAAGCTTTCACCACTGTTAACCGCTAATGAAAAAGCACTACTGGCTCGCAGTCCCAAATTTCCACATTACGATGATATTGTGCCCTATGTTGATTTGGCTAATCACTCCAAAGAACAAATAGTTGAGGCTTGCCGGAACAAACTTCTGGAGGGCAATTATTTTGATGCTTTGTGCATTGCATCATTATTACCCTCATAGCCTTTTTGAATTATCTGAAGGTTGATTTATAATTCCTTCAAAAATCCCCTTTTTTTATCCATTATTTAAACCTTATTTTATAAAGTTGAATTGCCTTAATGCAGACCAATTTTTAAGTATTATTGTTTCAGAAACATTGCATAATTTTTAATGCAGAAGAATTAAAAATCAGAAATACATATATTCTAAAACACATATTCTAATTGATTTTAAAGTCCAGAATTCACTATATTAATTTGACGAATTTGAAACGCTTCTTTACTTATGAAAAAATTTTTTTGCATTACAAAAAGAGGTGATATAACCTTAACTGCGTAAATCTTATATTAAAAAGTTTTCTTCATACTAATCAACACATCAACATATGAGCGTTAAACAAAACATCATTTCTATTTTAAATAAACTCCCTTATGTACGAGGTCTTTATCAGGAGAACATGAATTTTAAAAAAAATTCCTGTTACCCTCCCGGCCATTATTATTCACCTATCATCTCTGTAGATGAAATTAAAAAGAAACAAGATAAAATTTGGAGTAGTGAATCAATTGACGGCATTAAAGGAATAAATCTGAATGCTGACAGACAAATCAATCTTCTACAACAACTTAAAAAATACTACAGCGAGTTGCCATTTTCAGAAAACAAAACCGATAAAAACAGATACTATTTTGAAAATGACTTTTATTCCTATACAGACGCAATTGTCTTATATTTAATGATAAGGCATTTCAAGCCAAGACAAATTATTGAAGTTGGTTCGGGTTTTTCTTCGGGGGTGATGCTCGATACCAACGAAAATTTCTTTAATAAATCTATAAGTCTTACTTTTATTGAGCCCTATAATGAGCGACTCAAAAGTCTGCTAAGAGAGGATGATTACAGAGCAACCACTATAATTGAGAAAAATGTTCAGGATGTAGGAATAGATACGTTTGAAAAATTAAATTCTAATGATATTTTATTTATCGACAGCACTCATGTAGTGAAAACAGGCAGTGATGTAAACTTCATCTTGTTTGATGTTTTACCTGCTTTGAAAAGTGGCGTTTTAATTCATTTTCATGACGTGTTTTATCCTTTCGAATATCCCAAAACATGGGTGTTCAGAGGAGTAAACTGGAATGAAGATTATTTTTTAAGGGCATTTTTAATGTATAACAATGAATTTGAAATCATTCTTTTTGCTGACTATTTGCATAAACATCATAAACATGTTTTTGAAAATATGCCTTTGTGTTACAGAAATACGGGTGGCAACTTATGGCTGGTGAAGAAATAGCTTTTAAGAGGAGAGAAAATTACTCATTATAAAGTACAAAGTAATTATAATTTATCATCCGCTTCATCAGGCAGCTGTATATTTCTTCTCTAATCTTTATTGAACAAATTCTTGATGAGTGCTCTTTTTTTCTTAATCAAAATGATGAAGGATATTTACTTTTCTTTGAAGGATAAAAATAAAATTCACCTATCAAAAATTATTTGAATCTGCTATTGCTGCCTGTAGATTTGTTTGCGAATAAATTTAGGCCGCTTTTTTACCTCTTCGATAATTTTGGCTTGATACTCTCCTAAAATAGAGATTCCAAGCATGTTTAATCCTCCGAAAAATAAGATTAGCACGATAATCGTAGTTATGCCGTGGGGTGTCCCGGGCAACAGAAAATACAATACTATTTGTACAATTATGGCGAGAAAAGAGAATCCTGTAAAAAACCAACCCAGATAGGTAAGCACTTCAAGGGGTACAAAACTGAAGCTGAAGATGGCTTTTCGCGCCCACCACAAATTTTTTCTCCAGTTGTTGGTTGTTCTGCCAAACATTCTTTCCGGCCGAATGTAATCTACTCCGGTTTGCTTAAATCCCACCCATGCACGTAAGCCCCTTAAAAATTGATCGGTTTCCGGCATTTTCACTAGCTCGTTTACAACTTTTCTGTCCATCAGGCTGAAGTCTCCTGCATCAACCGGAATGGGTATGTAGCTGACAAAGCGGAATATTCTGTAAAAAATCTTGTAAAACAGTGCAAGGCTTTGGCTGCCTTCGCGTGCCACTCTACGCCCGTACACCACATCATAACCCTTCAGATATTCTTCATAGAATTTCTCAATTAATTCGGGAGGGTCCTGAAGGTCGCCATCCAGAAGCACAACCGCATCTCCGGTTGCTATTTCCATTCCTGAAAGAAAGGCGCTCTGTGAACCAAAATTTCTCGAGTGTTCTATTGCTATGACATGGTCGTCTGATTGTACGAGGCCTGAAAGCACATTTGCTGTGTTGTCGGGGCTGCCATCGTTTACAAAGATTATTTCATAGTCCACCATCATCTTCTTAAATGTGCGCGTCAGCCTTTCATACATGATGGGTATAGCCTGTTCATCTTTGTAACACGCTATTACTGCCGATATTTTATGGCGATATTTATCCTGCTCAAGTTTCTTTTCGTACAAAGGCATAGAGTAGTGCTTCATCCACTCGGCAGTGGCGGTCAGGCCTTGTTCAAGAGTTGTTTCGTTTTGCCAATTCAATAATTGTTTAGCTAACTCAGGGTTTCCGTACCAGTCTTTCAAGTCCCATTTGCGGTTTGGAAACTGTCCCCACACAGGGTCGTCCGGTATATCAAAAATTTTCTTAGCCGTTAGGGCAATATCTCTGATGGTTGTTTTAATGCCCGAAGCAATATTGATTGAGCGGCCTCCTGTAACACTAAAATCGGAATTAGCTGCCAGCAATGTAGCAAAAACAGCATCGTCAACATACACAAAATCGCGCGATATTTCGGGTTGTACCAGGGGAGGGAAGCGCCTCTGGAGCCCTTCGCGTATTAGTGTTGGAATAAGGCGGTCTGGTTCTTCATATGGCCCATATACTGAATAATAGCGAAGATTCAGTACCGGCATTTCTTTGATGATGCCATAATATTTAATCATATGTGCAGCTCCTGCTTTGGTTACTGCATAGTGGCTGTTTGGAATAAGCTCCTCATTTTCTTTCGGCGCTACGCAGTTCAATCCATATTCGCTGCTGCTGCCTGCGTGAACAAAAGCCTTAACTGAATAACGTGATGCGGTTTCAAGCAGGTTCAATAACCCTATGTAGTTTGTGGTATGAATTAGCGAAACATCATTTTGCTTACTGTAAGCCCCGTATGCCGCTAAATCAAAGATAGTTTTGAAGTGGTGATCTGCGAAAATCTTCTCCACCTCATTTTTCTGAGTTATGTTACAATGAATGATATGTTGTGCCGGTAAATCGTCTAACCTCCAGGGAACAAAAGGTTTACTGGTAGTTGCAAATACATCTTTGCGTTCATTAAAAATATATCTGAAAAGATTGGCCCCGATAAAACCTCCTGCACCGATTACCACAATCGGCCCTTCCAGTTGTTGAATTTGCTGTTTTATCTTTTCCTGAAGAGTCAATATATTAATCTTTTGCAGAAAGCTAAATTAGGGTTTAAGCAATAGAAAAAAACTTTGAACTGAACACTCTGGTGTTATAAATCGAGGCAAAGTATAAATCTTTCTTTTTAAAAGTGTGCTACAACTGATTTTGGTGTGGTAATATTTCGTGTTAAAAACCAAGAAAGTTTTTTACCTGGTCCAATTTTGAGCTATCAGCAAATCCTAAGGCAGCTAACGTAAAAATAATCAACCACATAATTCCCTTAATCAAGAAAAAAGCAAATCCGGCAATCCCGATTCTCTTTAACCACCTCATGTAAATTAATTTACTCCGTTATGATTTCATATGTTTTAAAATCACTGGTTAAAGGAGAAGGTTTACCCTCTTCTTTTGCTTTTCGGATGTCTTCAAAACCTCTGCGGTGCCCCTCCATAAACTCCGGGGAATTGGTCCATGCTTTAAAATGTGCTTCGCTTTCCCAGCGGCTTAATACCAGGTAGGCTTCATCGTCTTTCTGTGGTTTTAATACCATCATATCAATAAACCCCGGCATTCGGTCTATGGCATGAGCACGGGTGCTGAAAAGATATTCAAAACGTTCGCGATAATCAGGTGAACATGAAATGTAGTTGATTGCAACAAATGTGCTTTTTTTCATTTATTGTCGTTTAAATGCAATTTTATTATTTAGATTCTGTCTAAACAAAATTTTTAACATTTAAGCGTAAAATTCTCATAAATGACCAATCTTCTGTACAACAAGTATTACAAGGTGCTTCCTTTCTTGTACAGCCTATAAAAACGAACAAGATGCATAAATAGATAACATATTGATTTACATATAGATATTTCCGATTTAGTTTTTGGCACGCTATTTGAGGTTATTTGAAATATCAAAAGTTTTTTTATGAAAAAGTATTTATACCCCATTATAGTTCTAATATTTTTTTCATCTCCAGCCATAATAAATGCACAGTGTTTCACTGGCTGTTGGGCTTGGTGGGATAACTCAGGTTCACCGGGAGGTGGCGTATATACCCCCACCTGCACTAACCAGACATTTAACCCGCCCAGCACCGGTTACACCTATATAAACTTAGTACCTGGAGCGAGTTATACTTTTTCCGCCACAGGCGGTTCGGGTTGGGGTACGCCTTGGGTTGAAGCTTACTATTATAATACTGCTTGTAATTCTTGGATCTGTATTGCTGCAAACTGGAATTCTATTGATGTCAATAATACTCCTAGCTCATGCAACAATAATCACTACCTTGTTGTTGTTAGAAATGGAAATTCATGTTCGCCGTCATGGCCTGGAACCTCTGCCACGCTCACTTACAGAGCTAATGTAAGTACCAGTGCGGGATCCATTGGGCTCTCTGCATCAACAATTTGCAACGGCAATTCTGTAAATATCAACAGCATAACTAATGCAAGTACTTCAACAGGATCAGTAACCGCCACTTTGCGCTTTGAGTGGTGGAGAGAGAACGGAGTTGGTTCGGGAAACTGGACCCTTTTATCTTCAAATTCTACCAGTCAGAGCTGGTCTGACGTACCTCCCGGCCCTGGTACTTATCGTTACCTTAGAAGGGCATACCATGATGGCAACTGGTCCGGTGCATTTTGTGGCCCTTGTGCTAGCAATAGCTGGAATGGAGCCGGTTGTGTGGATGCTATTACGGGCACTCTCACAGTGATTAGCTTAGACCCTCCACAGGCATTGGGCAACATTACCTGTGGGCCGGCTGCAGGATTAACCGGAGCATTGCCTAACACGAGCTTTTCAGCCAGCGGCTGTTGGAATGGTGGAGGAGTGAATACCTCATGCTCTGATCCGGGAGTGGGAGGTCATGAAGCATGGCGCGGCAGAGTGTTTCGTGATGTAGGTTTAGATGGAGGAGTGGGGGCATGGGCAGTTGACCAAAACAACACCGGCGACTGGTGGCAGGTTGATTTAGGTTCAGTTCGACCTGTAAACGGTATTGCCTCACAAGGTCGGGAAGATGCTGATCAGTGGCTTACTCAATATACGGTTCAGCTGAGTTATGATGGCACAAACTGGTTTAATGTTCCGGGTACCTTCACGGCAAATGGAGACAGAAACACTGTGGTAACGAACTGGTTTGGTCAATACCATGCTCGTTACGTTCGTATTAATACGGTAAATAGTGCATTTAACAATCACCAGAGCGCTCGCTTCGAGGTATTGTCAATTCCTGAAAGCTCAAGTAACACTGTTGTTCTCTCTGCAGATATTGTTCCTAATGCCGATCAGGTAAGATGGTACACTGTCCCAACCGGCGGCACACCGATTACCACCGGTGGAATTTATACAGTAGGTAGCAATGGAAGAACCTTGCAGGTAACAGGATTGAGTACAAATACTACTTTTTATGCAGAATCTTTTAATTCAAGCATTGGTTGTGTCTCCCCAACCCGAACGGCAGTTATTGCCCGTGTTAACAACATATATGCCTGTGGGCCGGGAGGCATTGGCAGTACAAGCGGTAATTCGCTCATGAACCTTTGGTTAGATGGACAAGTATTTAATAACACTGCAAACGGAACAGCGGTGTCCTCATGGCTAGACAAATCGGGACGAGGATTTAATGCTATACAGGGTGTTGCTACACGTCAGCCAACTGTACAAACAGATGCTGCCATGAATAATCAAAAGTTGGTGAGAGCAGATGGAGTGGACGATTTCCTTTCAACTCCCAACAATGTTTTCAATTATAGTGGAAGTTTTTATGGATCAAATACTACTCCGTTCGGAGTTTTTGGGGTCGCTCGCTACAGAGGTACTAATGGCCGGATAATTTCATCAAACTCTAATAACTGGTTACTAGGTCATCATGGCGGTTTTGAACAAAGGGCACATTATGACAGTTGGCTCACAGGTAGCTGTAATGGCGGTGGAGTGTCAGCCACTAACACTACCCGTATCGTGTATGGAGACAGAGGCAGGGCATGGTCAAGATTTTTTGATAATGGTAACCTAATTGCCCAGGCAAACTGTGGCCCGAATGCGCCTGGTGGATTTACATTCTTTTCCTATCAAGGAACCAGCGAATGGTCTAATGGAGATCTGGCAGAAGTGATAGCTTATGAATTGCCTTTAAATACTGCTCGAAGAAGGATACTAGAAAACTACTTATCTGCTAAGTATGCCACCTCTATTGCAAACGACCTGTATGTGGGTGATGATGCGAGCAACGGTAACTGCGATTTTGATGTTTCCGGTGTTGGACGCGATTTTGCTGAAGGCATTGGTATTCACCTAACCGGCTGCTCTGAAGGGCTAACCATGACCACCACTATTGCCGATTATCTGAAAGATAACGGTGACTACATCATTTTTGGCCACAACCGACAAACCCTATATAGCTGGGAAACCAGCGACCTCCCCACTTGCGGTTCTCCCAATCCCAGCCGCAGATTATCCCGAATCTGGTACATAGATAAAACAGACGTATCCAATAACGGTGGTAATGTTACTCTTAGTTTTGATATTGGTACAACACCGATTTCGGGTACGTATCGCCTTCTGTACCGTCCCGGTAATTCGGGTAACTTTAGCAGTATAGCCACTCATAGCAGCATCTCAGGTAACAATGTGATATTTACCGTAAATGCATCCTCTATTAATGACGGGCAATATACGCTGGGTTACGATGCCGATATACCGCGTGCCGTTACTTTTGACGGCTCAAACGGAAACTATGTATCTGTTCCAAACAGCACTTCCCTTCAAACCTCGGGAGACTTTACTTATGAAATGTGGGTAAGACCAACCAATTTTACCAACTGGAACACTTACTTTGAAAACGGAACCTGGAGCGGACAAACCACAATTTTACGCCAGGATAACCCCAGTCAAATAAATCTGTATATCAGTGGAACTGCGGTTGGTGCACTTACTTATGCTCCGCCTGTCAATCAATGGACACATTTGGCGCTGGTGCGTAGCGGAGGTACAATATCCCTCTACGCCAACGGCACTTTAGTAGGTAATTTTACCACGTCTTACTCAACCGCCATTACCCCAACTACACCCATGTTTATTGGCAGTTCCACCCACACTACTGGACAAAACTTTATCGGTAGCATAGATGAATTTCGTTTGTGGAATGTAGCCCGTTCGCCCAGCGAGATTTCATCCAACATGCACGCAAATATTCATGCTGCATCACCAGGGTGGAACAACCTTCAGGCATACTACAAGTTCAATGAAAGTGCAGGAACTTATTTTGATCTTTCTCGCAATGCCAACAATGCCAGTTTAGTAGGCAGCAATGCTACACGTACTGCTTTGCATCCTGCTAATCCCAACTCAATTTCTGCCCAAACAATATGTAGTGGCGCTAGCACTTCCTTTACGGTTACAAACGGTAATGCTAATTCTCGCGTAACTTATCAATGGAGTGCACCTTCTGGTGTTACTATTGTAAGCGGAGCTAACTCTGCTACTGTCAATGTTAGTGCAACTAATTCAGGAACAACTGTTCAGAATTATACCTTAACAGTAACTCTTTCGCACAGCAATGAATGCCACACTGAAACCCAAACAGCTACTTTAAATGTTAGACCGGTGCCCCAGGCGACAATAAGTGGTACTACCACAGTTTGTGTTGGCGCTCCTTCACCGACAATCACTTTTACCAACCCAACTAATCTGCAAATTGAGGTTACGTATAATCTAAACGGTGGCTCTAATCAAACAATCATTGTTAATGCTAATAGTTCTAATACAATTTCGGCTAATGTTACCGGAACAGTTGGCACATATAACTATACCATTCAAAGTATCAAATTTACATCTGCACCCGATTGCAATGTTTCTGCTTCGGGAACAGCAACAGTTACTGTTGTCCCAGACCCATCTATCTCTGGATTAAGTGGTGCTACAATTTGCAAAGGAGGCACGCATAACTTCACTCCCACTACCAGTGGTGGTACCGGCACGCCAAATTACATCTGGGAATATAACAGCGGTTCATGGAATACTGTTACCAATGGGGTACCTGCAGGCTTCACTTACAATCAATCTGGTGCCAATTTGCAAATTTCCACTACTACTGCTGTAACATCTGGTACCTATCAATATCGTCTGCGGTTCCAGGCTAGTGGTAGCGGTTGCGATGAAGCTATAAGCACGGTAAATCTGGTGGTGGTTGATAAGCCATCTGTTACCAATCCATCCGGAGCTAATATTTGCGAAGGCAACACTCACACGATGACTGTTACGGCAAGTGGAGGCATCACACCATATACTTATATCTGGCAGTACTACAACGGAACTATTTGGGTGAACGCATCAAATGGAACCCCATCCGGTGCTTCTTACACTGGATTAGGAACAAACTCCATTACTGTTAGCGGACTCAGCGGAGGTACCGGAACAGCTAATTACCAATATCGGGTAGTTGTTCAATCAAGCGGTGGTAATGGTTGTGATGATGCCATATCCGCAACAGCTACGATTAGTGTTAATAAATTCCCCAATATTACAAATGGGTCAGATGCAATGTGCGAAGGAGAAATCAAAAACCTTACTACTGATTTAGACAATACCTCAGGTGTAACATGGACGATTAGCCCATCTTGTGGTTCATGTCTAAGCGGTGGCCCTTCTCCCAACCCATTTGTCTTCACAGCGCCTACTCCTTCAGGTACTTCTGCTAACTACACTATTACTGCGCGTAATGCCAATAACACTTCTTGTTCAAACTTCTACATACAAACGGTTTACAAAT